>JAPOZD010000229.1 GCA_026706245.1 Alphaproteobacteria bacterium | reverse complement strand
GGGCGATGGTGGGGTTGACGGCGCACAGCCAGTCGCGCCCTTCCAGCGCCGCCTCCAGAATCGAGGCCATGCCGTGGAAAGCCGGCCCATGCTCGTCGAGCACCGCCTGGTCCGGCGTGCTGTCCAGAATGGGATTGACGACATTCTGGACCAGATAGACATAGCAGCCGGCAAACCACTTGCTGGACTCCCAGAGCAGCCAGCGCGTGATGTCCGCGCGTGTCTTGGCATCGGCCGGATAGGCCGTCCTGTTGCCGGTCTTCTCCGCCCCATAGACGAGGATGGCGTTCGACTCCCAGAGCACGAGGTCGCCGTCCACCAGCGCGGGCAATTCCGCATTCGGATTGACCGCCCGGAATTCGGGCTTCTTGTGGTCCCCGCCGAAATAGCTGAGCAACTCGTCCTCGTAGCCGGCGCCGATGAGGTCGAGGCCGGCGACGACCTTGCGGCAATTCACGGTGATCGGGTCGTAGTAGAGCTTCATCTGGGCGGTCTCCCGGCTGGCTTGGATTGTCCTGTTTACCGCGTCCCAACCATGCTGCCTAAAGGAATTTCGGCAGCACCTTCTCGGTGAAGCCGAGGAAGGAGGAATGGCTGAGCGGCGCGCACATCAGGTAGTGCAGGTCGATCTCTTCCCGGAGGCGCGAAAGCTCGTCGGCGACGCGGGCGGGCGAGCCCCATATCGCCACATTGTCGAGATAGCGCTCGACCGGATCGATTTCCTCCACCGTGCCGTCGGCAAGCACCAGCTCGGCCGGGTTGGCGGTGCCCTTGGACTCGTTCTTGTAGGTCGCGACGATCCACGCCGCGCCGCGCCGGACGATCTCCGCCGCCTCGTCATCGCTGTCGGCAACCGCCAGAAGCCGCGCGGTCGGGATGTCCTGGCCGGACGCTGGATGGCCGGCATCGTCGCGCGCCTGTCTCCAGGTGCCGCGTATGCCGTTCAGGTCCTCGAATGTCGCATGGGGGCCGAGCAGCGGCGCCAGCCCTGCCTTGCCCGCCCAGGCTGCGGCGTCGGGCGAGCCGCAGGCCGCCCAGACCGGCGGATGCGGCTGCTGGGCCGGTTTCGGCAGCACCTCGACATTCTCGAAGCGCCAGTATTCGCCGTCCCAGTCCAGCCGCTCGTTCCGCCACGCGGCCAGCACGATCTCGACCGCTTCCTGGAACCGCGCCCGGCTTTCCTCCATGGGCACGCCGAAGGTGCGGAACTCGTCCGGATCGAAGCCCCGGCCCGCGCCCCAGCTCACCCGCCCGCCGGAAAGCTGGTCGAGAAGCGCCACCTCCTCCGCAAGCCGCAGCGGGTGGTAGAAGGGGGCGAGCGAAACCGCCGTGCCGATGCGCAGCCGGTTGGTGCGCTCCGCCACCTGCACGCCGATCATGTGGACCGACGGGCAGACGCTGTAATCGGTGAAATGATGCTCCGCAAGCCAGACCGCGTCGTAACCGGTCTCGTCCATGATGCAGATGCGGTCCATCGCCCGCCGGTACACTTCGGTCAGCGCCGCGCGCCGGCCGGGCCAGGAGAAGAACTGCAGGACGCCGAATTTCACGAACGCCCTTCCCAGGCCCGCGCGCCGGGAGCGGGCGGATCGTTGGGCGGGCCGGCGAAGCATTGCGCGATCGCCATCCAGGCCCGCGCCGGTCCGCCCGCGACCTCCAGATCGACATCGGCGATATTGCGGCCCTGCGTCACGACGCGGCAGAAATCGAGCGCGGCGCCTTCCACCCGGTCCGTCGCGCTCTCCGCGCCGCGTTCCCAGAGCGCGCCGGACGGGAGCGTGAGCCGCACATAAGGCATGGGCGCCGGCGGCTCCAGGCCGCGATTGCGGAAGGTCCAGGCGAAGGTCTGGCAGCCGAGTACGCAGATATTCGCCAGCCGGTCGAAATGCTCGCGCGGCACCCGCAGCAGGTCGTAGATGTCCTGCCCGTGCGCCCAGGTCTCCATCTGGCGGGCCGTGGCGAAGGAGCGCAGCCCCATATCGGGGCCGACCCAGGCGACGCGGCGGTCCGGGTCCTCCCCCTCCATCAGGTCGCAGAGGCGCGAGAGGCGTTGCCACCACTGGTTCAGCAGCGCGGGGCCTTCGCACATGTCAGGCGCGCCCTCCAAAGCATCCGGCGCGGGGTCGCCGCGCTCCCGCGCCGCCCGGCGCGCCTCGACGACCCGCGCGAAGCGGTCCGGGTCCTCAAGCGAAACCGACGCCATCCAGTCTCCGAAATGGAGATGCTGCATGACGGCGTTCACCGTCCAGTCCTTGAAGGGCGTCGGCCGCGCCCAGTCCGCATCCTCCAGCCCCGCCAGGAAGGCGTGGAGCGCCGCGCCCTCCTCGCGCAAGTCGATTGCCTGCTGCAGCATTCCCGGTTCTCCCCCGTCCAATTATCGCACGGTTCCCGCGCCCGGCGCGAGGCATAGGCCCGGAGCGCGCATGCGGCTATGGTGCGCCATCGCGAAATCGGGGAATCGGCCTTGTTGCGGCAGGAATTCGAAACGCTTGAGCAGAACGGCATCACCGGGGTGGCGCTGCCCCGGATCAACGATCCGAATGTCATCCCGCTCTGGTTCGGCGAGGGCGACCTCGTCACGCCCGCCTTCATCCGCGAGGCGGCCAAGCAGGCCATCGACGACGGCCTGACTTTCTACAACCATCCAAGCGGCCGCGCGGAACTGCTGGCAGCAATCAAGGTGTATCTCGACCGGATTTACGACCTCGACTTCGACCCGGACCGGCTCGTCGTGCCCGGTTCGACCATGCTCGGCATCTTCATGGCGGCGCGGATGGCCGCGGGCGCGGGCGACCATGCACTCATCGTCAGCCCCAACTGGCCGAATATCGATCGCGCCTTCCAGATGACGGGCGCGGCCTTCGATTTCGTGCGCCAGCGGCTTGGCCCGGAGGGATGGCGGCTGCATCTGGAGGACGTGTTCGAGGCGGCCCGGCCGAACACGCGCGCGCTGTTCATCAACACGCCCTGCAATCCGACCGGCTGGGTCATGCCGGCTTCGGAGCAGCGCCGCCTGCTGGACTTCTGCCGCGAGCGCGGCATCGTCATCCTCGCGGACGAGGTCTATCACCGGAACATATTCGACGGCGACGCCGCGCCTTCCTTCCTGCAGATTGCGGCCCCCGACGACCCGCTGATCGTCGTCAACGGCTTCTCCAAGGCCTTCGCGATGACCGGCTGGCGGCTCGGCTGGATGGTCGTGCCCTCCGGCTACCGCGAGCAGATGGCCGCCTATTCGGAATGTGTGAACACCGGCGCGCCGCCCCTCGTACAGAGCGCCGGCATCGCCGCGCTCGAACAGGGCGAACCGCTGGTGCGGGAACTGCGCGAACGCTACCGGGCGGGGCGGGATTCGGTGATGAGGATTCTCGCCCCGCACCCGCGCATCGAACTGGAGATGCCAGAGGGCGCGTTCTACGCCTTTCCGCGCGTCCGGGGACTCAGGTCCAGCATGGACTTCTCGCAGGGCCTGCTGGCGGAAGAGGATGTCGGCACGGCGCCGGGCTTCACTTTCGGCCCTGGCAACGAGGAGAATTTCCGCCTCTGCTTCGCGCGGTCCGGGGAGCAGCTTGAAACGGCGCTCCACCGCATCACCGGCTATCTGGACCGCCACGACAACGAATTCGGCTGAGCCCCCGCCTACGGGGCATCCCGGAACCCGAACGGAAACGGACATGCCAATGGCGCAAACGGGCGCGCCCCCGCTCCGGGGCATCAGGGTGGTGGATTTCTCGCGCGTCATCGCGGGCCCGCTCTGCACGCAGATTCTGGCCGACATGGGCGCCGAGGTCGTCAAGATCGAGAACCCGGAGACAGGCGACGACACCCGCCGGATGGCCGAGCCCGGCGCGGCGGGCGAGAGCCATTTCTTCCTCGCCTACAACCGCAACAAGAAGAGCCTCGCTCTCGATGTCCGCACGCCGGAGGGCAAGCAGGTCGTGCTTGACCTGCTGGCGGATGCCGATGTCGTCGTCGAGAACTTCCGCGTGGGCGTGATGAAGCGCTTCGGCCTCGACTACGCCTCGCTTGCCGAACGCTTCCCGCAGCTCGTTTATCTCTCCGTCTCCGCCTACGGGCAGGATGGACCGATGGCGGACCGGCCCGGCTTCGACCCCGTTCTGCAGGCCGAATTCGGCATGATGTCGCTGACAGGCGAACCCGACGGGCGGCCCATGCGCCACCCGCTCTCGCTCATCGACACGATGACCGCGCTCTATGCCGCCGCCTCCGTCAACGCGGCCCTGCTGGCCCGGCGCGACACGGGCCGGGGCCAGTATATCGAGCTTGCGCTCGCCGATGTCGCCGTGGCTGCGCTTGGCAATGCGGGCCTCTACTATCTTTGCAGCGGCGAGCCGCCGCCGCGCACGGGCAACAGCCATATCACCTCGACGCCGACCAACCTGTTCCAGGCGGCCGACGGTCCGCTCTACATGGCGCTCGGCACCGACCGGCTGTTCGGGCAGCTGTGCCGCGACGTGCTGAACCGGCCCGATCTGCCGGAGGATCCGCGTTTCGCTTCGCCGGCCGCCCGGCTCGCAAACCGGCCGGAGCTGTTCGCCATCCTGAACGGCATTTTCGGCGCTGAACCCCGCAGTCACTGGCTCTCGAAGATGCGCCATCTGCCGGCCGGGCCCGTGCGGAGCCTCGCGGAAGCGCTGGAATCGGAAGAAGTCGCCCATCGCGGCATGGTGCGCACCATCGAGCACGCCGCCGCCGGGCCGATCCGCATCCTGGGCTCGCCCATCCATTTCAGCGACACGCCGGTCCGGGTCGATGCCGCGCCGCCGCCGCTTCACGGGGGCGATACCGAAGCTGTGCTGCGTGGCCTCGGCTATGACGAGGCGCGCATCAGGGCGCTGCGCGCGAGCGGGACGCTCGGCCGGCACTGAGCGGCCGGCGGCGCGCAGCACCCATGCAGCCGCAACGCAATCTCGGCGCCGTCGTCTGGATGGTTGGCGCGGCGGCGGCCTTCAGCCTGCTTGTTGTCTGCGTCCGGGAGCTGTCCGCAAGCCTGCCAACGCCGGAAATCCTGTTCTTCCGGTGCCTCTTCACCATGGCGCTGCTGGTCCCCTGGGCAGTACGGGCCGGCCGGGACGCGCTGCGCATCCGGCGTCCCTGGCCCAACCTGCTGCGCGGGGTCAGCACCTTCGCCGCCATGACGATGTGGTTCCACGCCATCGGCATCGTGCCGCTTGCCGACGCGGTGGCGATCCAGTCGGCCTATCCGCTGTTCACGATCCTGCTGGCGATGCTGCTCTTCGCCGAGCGGCCCGGCATCCGCCGCTGGCTGGCGACGCTTGCGGGCTTCGCCGGCGTGCTGGTGATCGTGCGGCCCGGCTTCGTGGAGGTCGGCCTACCCACGGCCATGCTGCTCGGCGCGGCGCTCTGCTACGCGGTCAGCAATGTCTGCGTGAAGACGATGGCGGACACGGAATCCCCGACGCGCATGGTGTTCACCGTGAATGCGCTCCTGCTCGCCTTCTCGGCCGTCCCGACGGCGCTCATGTGGGTGACGCCGGCGCTCGATGCGCTGCCCTGGATCGCGCTGCTCGCGGGCTCGGGCTTCGCCGCGCATATGTGCCTGACGCGCGCGCTCGCGACCGGGGAAGCCGGCACGGTCATGCCGTTCGACTTCCTCCGCCTGCCCTTCGCGGCGCTGGGCGGCCTCATGCTCTACGGCGAAGTCCCCGATGTGTGGACCGTCGCCGGCGGCATCCTCGTCTTTGCGAGCGCGACCTATATCGCCATGCGCGAAGCCCGGCCCGGGCGCTGAGCCGGCCCCGGCAATCTGCTCCACCGCCTCGTTCAGGAGCTTGCCGCCGGGCGCTACCCCGCTTCGCGCGCACCTGCGACGAGCTTGGCCAGGTCTTCCTGCGAGGCCGCGCCGGGGACGATGGCGTTCTTCACCAGGAAGGCCGGGGTGCCGCCGATGCCGAGCGCATTGGCGAGGACGCGGTTGCGCTCGATGACCGCCGTAACGGCCTCGCTCTCCATGTCGACGCGCAATTGCGCGATGTCGAGGCCGGTCTCCGCGGCGATGTCCATGATCCGGTCTTCGGAAAGGGCGCCGGGGGCCGACATGAGCGCGACATGGAACTCGGTCCATTTGCCCTGCCTGTCGGCGGCCAGCGAGGCGCGGGCGGCGACCACCGACAGCGGCCCCAGGATCGGGAACTCCTTGAAGACGATGCGCAGCCGGCTGTCCGCGGCCGCCAGCGCCATCACGTCGCCCAGCACGCGCTTGCAGAAGCCGCAGCGATAGTCGAAGAACTCGACCAGCACCGCGTCGGCGTCCTCCGGCCCGATGGCGGGATCGCCCTCGGCGCGCGCCAGCGCCTCCCAGTTGGCGGCGATGCGCCCGACCTGCCGCTGCCGCCGGTATTCCTCCTGCTCATCCCACCAGGCCTGCACCGCTTTGAGAACGATTTCGGGATCCTTCTGGCGCAGATATTCGATGACGGCCGCAACCTCCTGCTCGGCGTCGGCCCGCGCCTCGCGGGCGGTCCAGGGCAGGCAGGCGAGCGCGGCGAGGAGAACGGCGAGAACGGCGCGGGAGAGCAGGGTCATGGCGGCCGAACCTCTTTTGCGGTGGGAGCCCCCTTATGGCCCCGGCCGGCGCTTTCGGCAAGCCGCTCAGGCGGCCCGGTCGGCCTCCTTGCCGAAGAGGCGGACCCTGGCGCCGGCCAGCAGATCGGCAAGCCGGTTGCGGATCGCCCAAAGGCAGACGAGCGAAGGGAGGACCATGAGCGTGGTGATGACGAAGAAGGTCCCCCAGTCGCCTTCCAGCCAGTCCACCAGTTCGCCCGAGGAGGCGGCGAAGATCGTCCGCCCGGCCGTGCCGATGGAGGCGAGCAGCGCATACTGGGTCGCGGTGTAGGTCCGGTCCACCAGCATCGAGATGAAGGCGACGAAGGTGACGGTGGCGAACGCGCTGGTGAGGTCGTCCATGACTATGGCGGTCGCGAACAGCAGCTCCGACTTGCCGGACCATGCCATCAGCGCGAACAGCAGGTTGGTCGCTGCCATGGCGATGCCGGAGACGAACATCGCCTTGATGAGCCCGATGCGGATGGCGAACAGCCCGCCCAGCACGGTGAAGACGAGTGTGGTGAGCCAGCCGAGCCCCTTGGAATAGACGGCAATGTCCGACTTCGAGAAGCCGACCTCCTTGTAGAAGATGAGCGACATGCGGCCCATGAAGGCCTCGCCGATCTTGAACAGGAAGATGAAGCCCAGCACAGCAGCCGCGATGGCGACGCCGTTCTGCCTGAAGAAGCTCATCAGCGGCCCGACCAGGGTTCCGGCGAGCCAGGCGGAGACGCGGCCCGCCGCGCCGGGCACGCCGAGGCGCGAAGCGATGGCCCGTTCGTCCCGCTCCTGCGCGGCGACGCGGGCGGCGGCGGAGGGCTCCGGCACGAAGGCGAGGCCGATATTGCAGAGCACGACCAGGATGCCGAGGACGAGGAAGGTCGCCTGCCAGTAGTGCTCGACGCCCGCCTGCTCGAAATATTGCGCCGCCTCCAGCGCGACGACGCCGCCGAGCTTGTAGCCCGTCCACCAGCCGACCACGGCGACGGCGGCGCCCGCGGCCATGGACTCGCCCTCGTCCCTGCCGATCTGCTCGATCCGGAGCGCGTCGATGGCGATGTCCTGGGTGGCCGATGCGACCGCGATGGCGAGCCCGATGGCGACCACGAGGCCGAGATCGGCGGAGGGCTCGACCGTGCTCCACAGGATGAGGCAGACGAGGATGACCGCCTGCAGCGCCACGATCCACGACCGGCGCTGCCCGAGCCGGTCCGCGATCCAGGGCAGGCGGATACGGTCGATCAGCGGCGCCCAGAGGAAGTTGAAGGCATAGACGCCGAAGATGAGCCCCGCCCAGCCGATGGTGCTGCGGCTCAGCCCGTCCTCCTTCAGCCAGAGGTTGAGGCTGCTGCCGATGAGCACCCAGGGGAAGCCGCTGACGATGCCCAGCAGCAGGATGCGCGCCATGCGCCGCTCGAGATAGGTCCCGAGCGTGCCCCGAAGCTCCGTCACCCCGCCCCCTCTCCGCCCCCGGTGCGGCGTGCGCTAGTTGTCGATCACGGCCATGGCGGCGATTTCAACCAGGAATTCGGGCCGGACGAGGCCGGCCTGCACGCAGGCGCGCGCCGGCGGGTTCTCGGGGAAGTAGGAGGCGTAAACCTCGTTCATCGCGGCGTAGTCGGCGAGGTCCTTGAGGTAGATCGTGTTGTACACGATGTCCTGCATGGAGCCGCCGGCCTCTTCGAGAATTTCCCTGATGTTCTCCAGCACCTGCCGGGTCTGCGCGCCGGCGTCTCCCTCGCCGATGAGGGTCCCGGAGGTGTCGAGCGCCAGCATGCCCGCCGTGCAGACGAGCCCGCCGGAGCGGAAGCCCGGCGAATAGGGCGCGAGCGGGGGCGGAGAGCCCTTGGGCAATATCGGTTGACCGGCCATGTGGAGGTTCCTCCCCTCGGTTGCGAATCCTGTCCGGACGGGTGCGGCGCGGGTCGCGGTTTCCTTCGCGAGCGATAGCATTGCCGAAGCCTTTGCGGCAAGCGGCGGAGACGCCGCGCCGCCGTCACCCCCGGGCTTCTGCCGAACGGGGACCGGTGAGCGCCAATTCCATATAGAACACGCCTTCCATCGGGTTATCGTAATAGGCCGGGATTTCGCGGAAACCCATCGACCGGTAGAGCGCGACGGCTTCATGCAGGCGGGTCAGCGTGTCGAGGCGCATGGACATGTAGCCGGCGTCCGCGCCCGCCTTCACGATGGCCGCCGCCAGCCTTCGTCCGAGGCCGAAGCCGCGCCAGCGCGGGCGCACATAGAGGCGCTTCATCTCACAGATGCCGGCCTCCAGCGCTTTCATGCCGACACCGCCCGCAGACGAACCGTCAGGGGCCCGGGCGAGCAGCAGCAGCCCTCCCGGCGGCGCATACAACTCTGCCAGCGAATCCAGCTCCGCAGGAAAGTCCTGGAAGGAAAGGTCCTCGCCCAACCATCCCTGGTATTCGGTGAACAGCGCCCGCATTTCGGCGATTTCGGCCGGCGTCGAGGCTTCGACAATTGCGACCGGCTCCGCTGCGCTCATGCTTCGGCTTTCCTAACCGGCGAAGGCCCGGAGCCGTTCGACGATGGCCTCGTCCGCTTCGAAGCCGCCCGAGGCTCTCGCCGCCTCGCGCACCGCCCATGAGCGGTCGAAGGGCATGCGGACGGGATGCGCCGGGTCCGCCGGCCTTGCGGTCCGCACGGCTTCGGCATAGTCGGCGATGCGCTGCTTGAAGCCTTCCATGTCGCCGAAAATGTCCGGGCGGATGGCGACGATGAGCATGCCGAACCCGGCGAGGTCCGGCGTAATGCCTTCCGAGCCCGCCAGCACGCCCAGCATCTGCACCACGAGGCCGAGGCCGGAGCCCTTGTGCCCGCCCCAGGCGGTGAAAGCGCCGGCGAGCGCCGCGTCCGGGTCGGTGGTCGGCTGCCCGTCGGGGCCGAAGGCGCGCCCTTCCGGCAGCGGCAGGCCCGTGCGGCGGGCGAGCAGCACCTCGGCATGCATGATGGTGCTGGTGCCGATATCCCACACGATGGGGCGGTCCGCCGAGGGAAAGCCGAAACAGATCGGGTTGGTGCCGAACCGGCCTTCGGCGGCGCCGTAGGGCGCGACCCACGGCGTGGCGTTGGATGCGATCATGGTCACCAGGTCGCGGGCCGCCGCCTGCTCGGCGAAGTAGCTCAGCATGCCCGTGTACCAGGTATCGACCGCGCCGACGGCGGAAAGCCCCATTGCGTTCGCCTTCGCGATGGCGATATCGGTCGCGCGCTGGCCGACGATGTAGCCGACATGGTCGGCGCCGTCGATGCGGGCGGAGACCGGCGTTTCATGCGTGACCGCGATGGGACGGGGAGGCTGGCCGGTGCGCCCGATCCGCTCGGTGATCGACACCGCCCGCGCAAGGCCGCCATAGGAGACGCCCCGCAGCTCGCAGTCGATCAGGTGGTCCACGATGGCCGGGATGTCGCCCGTCTCGTAGCCGAGCTTTGCCATGACCCGCGTCAGCAGGGCATGGGCGTCTTCGATGGCGATACGCATGAGCGCGGCCCCTCTGGGCGTACGGGCGTTCCCTGGAACTACCGCGGCTTGCGCCGGCGGCCACCCGTGCCCTCGAACAGGATCTGCTCGCGCCGTTCGGCGTCCGCTGCGACCGTCTCGAAATCGGCGGCGTCCATCCGGCGGGCCGGCGGCGGCACGATGGCGAAGTGCCCGAAGCGGTCCTCTCCCGCCACCAGCGCGACCTCGGTTTCCGGGCCGGAGCGCGCGCGCATGGTGGGCGCGATATAGCGGATGGCCGCGCCGATGCGCCGGTCGCCGGTGCCGTTCGGGCCGGAGGCATGGAACAGGTGGCCGTGGTGCAGCGAGGCCTGCCCCGGCTGGAGCACGACATCGACCGCGGCCTCCTCGTCCACCTCGACCTGGATTTCCTGGCCGCGCGTCAGCAGGTTTTCAGCGGCAAAGCTGTCGGCATGCGGAACGATGCGCTCCCGGTGGCTGCCCGGGATGAAGCGCATGCAGCCGCTTTCCTCGGTCGTCGGCGAGAGAGCGACCCAAAGCGTCGTCTCCTCCGCCTTGTCGAGGCCCCAATAGGTCAGGTCCTGGTGCCAGGAAACATAGCTCGGCGTGTTCGCTTCCTTGATGAACAGCCCCGAGCCCCAGACCATGACATCGGGGCCCAGCACCGCCTGCGCCGCCTCGACCATCTTCGGATGGCGGACCAGGCGGTCGAAGGACGGCAGGAAGCGGGCCGGGAAACCGCGCAGCAGGCCGAGGCGCTTCGGGTCGTCCGCAAGCTCGGCCTCGCCCCGCTCAAGGTCGGCGCGCAACTCCTCCGCCTCCTCTCGCGTCACGATGTCGAGCGGAAAGACAAACCCGTCGCGGGCATAGTCGAGAGCGATTTTCGATTCGGTCATGTTCATGGGCTTTGCGGCGCAGCCTTCCGGCTGTTCTCCGATGCTGGGGGTTGCGTGCGGTCTAATCCCGGTAGCCGGGGTCGTCCCGGTCGAGCATGTCAAGATAGGCGGACCAGTCGTCGTCCCGGCCGGGCCGGGCCAGGAACTCGTCGAACTGCCGGGCGGTCCTCTCGCAGACCTCGGCCGAGGGCATGTCGAGCCCGTTGCCGGAAGCGTGCGCCGCGGCCATCGCGTCCAATTGCGAGGCGCAGGCGCGCTCAAGCGCATGGAGCAGCATCCAGGTGGACGGGATCGACGGACCGGCGGCGAGCAGGCCGTGATTCTTCAGCACAAGCGCGCGCCCGTTGGGGCCGATGTCCCGCGCGATCCGCTGGCGCTCGTCCAGCTCCGTCTCACCGCTCTCCCAGTCGTGGTAGCCGGTGCGCCCGTGGAAGGCGAGCGCCGTCTGCGAGGCGGGCAGCAGTTCGACATCCAGCGAGGAAAGCGCCATGCCCTGCACGGTGTGAGTGTGCGCCGTGCAGGCCACGTCCGGGCGCGCGTCGAGCACGGCGGAATGCAGCATGATGCCGACCGCGTTGAGCGGGCTGCCGGTCTCCAGCGGGTCGCCGCCCTCGCGGTCCGTCTTGACCAGCGAGGAGGCCGTCATCTCCTCGAACATGAGGCCGTAGGGGTTGAGCAGGAAGCGGTCGGGCTCATCCGGGACGCGCGCCGAGAAGTGCGTCAGCGCGAGGTCGGAGAGGTCGTGCTTCGCCGCCAGCCGGAAGACGGCCGCCAGGTTGACGCGCGCCTCCCATTCGGCTTCGGAAACGCAGGAACGGATATCGGGCATGGATGCTCCCCCGCTCAGTGGCGCCAGGAGGAATCGGCCCGGTCGAGCAGGCGAAGCTGCGACTCCCAGCCGTCATAGGGATTGTAGCTGCGGTTGGCCCTCGGGCGGTTTTCATGCTCGTCGAGAAAGGCGTCGGAAAGCGTGGCGAGCGGCGCGCCCGTCGCTTCCGCAAGCATCTGCGTCTTCGCGGCCTTTTCGAGGTCGTAGAGCCGCGCCCAGGCCTCGCGCACGCTGCGCCCGCCGACGAGGAAGCCGTGGTTCTTCAGCACCATGACATCTGCGTCGCCCATGTCGGCGGTCAGCCGCTCGCGCTCGTCCAGGTCGAAGGCGATGCCTTCATAGTCGTGATAGGCGATGCGCCCGTGGAATTGCATTGCCTTCTGGTTGAGCGGCCGGAGCCCCTGTGGCAGCGCGGCCAGAGCGATGCCGGTGCGGGTGTGGGTGTGCGCGACGCAGGCGAGGTCGGGCCGCGCCATATGGACCGCCGAGTGAATGGTGAAGCCGGCGGCGTTGACCCCGTAGCGGTTCTCGCCGAGCAGATTGCCTTCCGTGTCCACCTTGACGAGGTTCGACGCCGTCACCTGCTCGAACAGGAGGCCCCAGGGGTTAAGGAGGAAGGCGTCCTCGTCCCCCGGCACACGCGCCGAGAGATGGGTGTAGGTGAGATCGGTCATGCCGTGCCGGGCGCAGAGGCGGTAAAGCGCGGCGAGGTCGACCCGGATCGCCCACTCCTCCGGACTGACGCGGTCCTGCATCGAATACTCGGCGGCGTGGGAATCGGGCATGGCGTGAACTCCTCCGTTGCCCGCGGGCGGGCGAACAAATCGGCTGCGGTGCTTTCCGGCGCGCGAATTCCGCATAGGATAGCCCGAAATCCGCAAGCTAAGGAACCGTCCCCATGAGCATCGGCTATGTCGGCCTCGGCAATATGGGCGGGGCGCTGGCCCGCCGCCTCGCGCTTACGCACCCGCTGCGCGTCTTCGATCTGCGCCCGGAGGCGATGCAGGCGCTGGCGGAGCAGAACTGCACGCCTGTCCAGTCCGCCGCCGCGCTGGGCGCGGAATGCGGCACGGTGCTGACCTGCCTGCCGACCTCGGACCATGTGCGCCAGGCGGTGTTCGGGCCGGGCGGGCTCGCCGAGGGCATGGCCGCGGGCGGCATCATCCTCGACCAGACGACCGGCGACCCGAACGCCACGCGCGCCATGGCGGCGGAACTCGCGGAGCGCGGCATCCGGCTGATCGACGCGCCGGTCTCGGGCGGCAAGCGGGGCGCCGACGCCGGCACCATCGCGATCATGGTCGGCGCGGAGGCGGCCGACTACGCCGAAGTGCTGCCGATGCTGCACGCCATCAGCCCCAATGTCTTCCATTGCGGCGGTGTCGGCACGGGCCATGTCATGAAGCTGGTGAACAATGTGACCGCCGCGTCGGCCTATGCGGCCTCCTGCGAGGCGGTGGCCATGGGGGTCAAGAACGGGCTCGACTTCGCCAGGGCCGTCGAGGTGCTCAACAAGAGCTCCGGCCGGAGCTTCATGTCGGAAGCCATGCTGGCCGCGCAGACGGAGGGCCCGCAGCCCTTCGATTTCGCACTGGCGCTGATGTACAAGGATGTGCGCTTGGCGACGCAGCTCGGCGCGGACAGCGGCGCGCCCATGTTCGTCGCCAATGTCGTGCGCGAGCTGCACCAGGCCTCGCTCGCCCATCTCGGCCACGAGGCCGATGTGACCGAGTTGCTGCGCACCGTGGAACGCAATTCGGACGTAAAGGTCGTTCCGTAACGGGCGTAATCCAGGTTGACGGCTTCGAGGACATTTGAGCTCCTCAGCCGGAGCGCCTGAGGGATTCCACCAGACTGCCGACGATCGGCCAGTCCTTGATGGCGTGCGGATAGGCCACGGAGTAGGGGCGGTCGATCTGCATTTCCGGCGCTTCGACGCGGCGAAGCCGTCCGGCTTCCAGATGGTGCTTCGCCGTCATCGCCGGAACCAGCGCGACGCCGAGCCCCGCGAGAGCGCACTGGATCGCCGCGCTGCTGGTCGTGACACGCAGCCCGGCGCCGGCGTCGATGACCCGCTCGCCGGAAAGAAAGTCGCTCCAGTCCGGGCCCGTTGCGTAGTCGGTTCCCCAGTCCGTATGGATGAGTGTCTTGTCCGGCAATGCCGGCACCGACGCGCCGTGACAGGCGATGACGGCCGGGGTCGCGATGGCGATGATCCGGTCGCGGAACAGCACCTCCGTGCAATAGTCCGCATAGAGCGAATGACCGTGGAAAATCCGCATATGCACACGGTCGCGGTTGAAGTCGACCGGATCGTCCTCAATCCTGATATCCACCTGCCGGTCGCCGCCGTCCGCGAGCCAGTCGGCCAGCCGCAGGGGGAGCCACGTCTCGGCCACGGACGGCAGCGCGCTGAGCACGAAGCGGGCGCGCCGGGTGATCCCCTGCATCCGCTCGGAAAGATCGCCGATCGCCGTGAGCGCATTGGCCAGCGGCGGATAGGCGGTCAGCCCCGCGTCGGTCAGCGACAGCCGGTTGCCCTGGCGCAGGAAGAGCGTGCGGCCCCAGAAATGCTCCAAGACCTTCACCTGCTGGCTGACCGCGGCCGAAGTGACCCCGAGCTCGCGGGCGGCGGCGGCGAAGGAGCCAGTTCGCGCTGCCGCCTCGAAGGCGGGAAGCGGTTTCAGAGGAGTTCCCGCCATGCGCCTTTCCGAAAGAAATTCTTATGGACTATAAATAGATTATCTATTGCTCGGGGAAATGCAAGTCCATAGGACCCGGGGGCGTAACGGTGTGCCGAGGCCCGGGACATGGAAGACGCCATCGACCTGGCGAGATGCCCGGTTGACCCTCCGGGCGCAGCCCATGCGCCCGGGGAGCGCCGAGGCTTCTGCGGTTGCCGGGCATGAAGTACGCGCCTGTCTTCAAGGACGACCGGAAAGCGGCCTATCTGAACCCGGAGGGCGCCGAGAAGCCACTGAAGAGCCCGGTGCCTTGCGAGGTGCTGGACCGCGCCCGCAGCTATCGCCTGCAACGGCTTCGCGACGGGTGCGCCGCCGCCGATTGCGCCGCCTTGCTGCTCTATGATTCCACCAATATCCGATACGCCTTCGATTGCTCGAACATGCAGGTCTGGTGCCTGCACAGCCCCTTGCGCTACGCGCTGATATTCGCCGACGGCCCGGCCATCATGTTCGAACTCAGGGACGGCATGACGCAGTCGGAGGGACTGCCGGGCATCGACGAACTGCGCACGGCAAGGACATGGATGTTCATGGCGCGCGGCGACAGGTCCGAAGCCGCAATGGCCGCCTGGGCCGACGAGATCGCCGACCTGGTGCGCTTGCACGGCGGCGGCAACCGCCGAATTGCCTGCGACCGGCTGGACGGCGCCGGCGCGCACGCGCTTGAGGCGCGCGGCCTGACCTATGTCGAGGGCACCCGCGTTACCGAGATCGCACGGTCGATCAAGTCCGGGGACGAGATCGAACTGATGCGCTGGACGATGCGCGTCTGCGAGGCCGGCATGGCCCGGGTTTACGAGCACTCCCTGCCCGGCGCGACGGAGCGCGAACTCTGGGCCCACCTTCATTTCGAGAATGCCCGCTCGGGCGGCGACTGGCTGGAGACCAAGCTTCTGACTGCGGGCCCGCGCACCAACCCCTGGTACCAGGAATGCTCGGACAGGATGTGCCGGGCCGGCGAGATGATCTCGCTCGATACCGACATGATCGGACCCTACGGATACTGCGCCGATGTCTCGCGGTCCTGGACCTGCGGCTACACGCCCATGACCGACCGGCAGCGCCGGCTCTACGAGACGGCGCTCGACCAGATCCGGCACAATCTCGACCTCGTGCGCCCGGGCACGGACTTCGTCGAGTTCAACGAGAAGAGCTGGCGGATCCCGGAGCGGCATGTGCCCTATCGTTACACGCTGGCCGTCCACGGTGTCGGCATGGCCGATGAATGGCCGGTGGTGCCGCTGCATGTCGACTG
>JAPOZD010000265.1 GCA_026706245.1 Alphaproteobacteria bacterium | reverse complement strand
CGGCGGACGCCGCCTCCCTCGATCCGTATCGCCACGCTCCCTTACCTCCCGGGCAAGCCCCGATGGGGCAATCCCGAAGCCTATCCCGATAAATTCATTTCGGCTATCGGGAATCTCCCGCCGCAGGCGGTGTGCGGTTTCGTTATATGATCCGGCTTTCCCGAACGGAGCGCGGCGATGATCCCCAACACGATTCCCCTGATCGGATACGCAGACCGGTGGTCGGCGCGCCCCGGCGAAACCGTGGAGTTCAAGGTGAGCAGCCGCTCCGGCGAGCCTTACCGGGCGCGGCTCGTGCGCGTCATCCTGGCGGACCCGAACCCGGCCGGCCCCGGCATCAAGGAGGAGGCAATCGCGTCCGACATCGAGGGAAGCCGGCCGTCACGGGCCCAGGACGCCGCGCTCGGCTCCTATGTCCGCGTCGAAGGCGCGCGACTGGAGGCCGAAGCCCTGACCGTATCGGCGACGATCTGGCCGACCCTGCCGGAGCAGGAGGGTCAGGGGATTGTGTCGTGGCTCGGCGAGGCGGGCGGCCTCGCGCTTCTGCTCGACGGCGAGCGGGGCGCGAGCCTGAGCGTCGCGACGGCGGGCGGGGTCGAAACGGTCTCGGTCGGCAAGCCGCTCCTCTCCCGCGCCTGGTACCGGGTGTGGGCGAGCATCGACCCGGAGACCGGCGCGGTCTCGGTCGGGCAGGAGGCGCTCCGACCCTTCGCCCTGGTGGACGACACAGGCACGGCGAGCGGGCAGTTGGATGCGCCTCGCGCCGGGATCGACGGCGACATCATCATCGGCGCGGCGGGCGGAAGCCCGGTCGACGGCCATTTCAACGGCAAGATCGAGCGGCCGAAGATTACGCGCGGGACGGGGCCGGATGGCGACCTCGTGGCCGACTGGGACTTCTCGCGCGAAATCTCCTCCCTCCGGGCAGTCGATGCGGGGCCGAACGGCTGGCACGGCGAACTCGTGAACCTGCCGACGCGGGGCATGAAGGGCTCCAACTGGAGCGGGCGAGAGCAGTGCTGGCGCCATGCGCCCGAGGAATACGGGGCCATCCATTTCCACGAGGACGACCTCTATGACTGCGGCTGGGAGACCGACTTCTCCTGGACCGTGCCGGACGGTCTCCGGAGCGGGTCCTACGCGGTCCGGCTCTCCTGCGGGGAGCATGAGGACATGATCCCGTTCTTCGTGCTGCCGCCGCGCGGAGCGCAGCGGCCGCCGATCTGCGTGCTGGTCCCGACCTTCACCTACACGGTGTACGGCAACTACGCGCGGGGCGTGACGACCGAGGCGTATCTGGCGCGGGCGCGGGACTGGGGCGCGCGCACGCTCACGGCCGACCGCCACAAGGAATACGGCCTTTCCACCTATGACCGCCACACGGACGGCAGCGGCATCAGCTTCGCCTCGCAGCGCCGCCCGGTGCTGACGCAGCGGGCCGGCTATATGAGCTATCTCGACGAAGCGGGCTCAGGCATGCGCCACTATCCGGGCGACACCCACCTGATCGACTGGCTGGAGGAGAAGGGCTACGAGTTCGACCTCGTCACCGACCACGACCTGGACCGCGAGGGCTACGACCTCATCTCGTCTTACCGCGTCGTGCTCACCGGCTCCCATCCCGAATACCACACGGCGAACACGCTCGATGCGCTCCAGCGCCATCTCGATGAGGGCGGGCGGCTCATGTATCTCGGCGGCAACGGCTTCTACTGGCGGGTGGCGGTCAACGATGCCGTGCCGGACGCCGTGGAAATCCGGCGCGGCGAGGGCGGCATCCGGGCCTGGGCGGCGGAGCCGGGCGAGTATTACAACGCGCTCGACGGGGAATATGGCGGGCTCTGGCGGCGCAACGACCGCCCGCCCCAGAAGCTCGCCGGGGTCGGCTTCTCCGCGCAGGGGCAGTTCGTCGGCTCATACTATGTGCGCGGCCCCGGCGCCGACGACCCGCGCGCCGCCTGGATCTTCGACGGCGTGCCGGACCGCATACTCGGCGATTTCGGCCTCTCCGGCGGGGGCGCAGCCGGCTTCGAGCTGGACCGGGTGGACACCCGCCTCGGCTCGCCGCCGAATACGCTCATTCTCGCGACCTCCGAGCGGCACGGCGACACCTTCGTCGTCGTGCCCGAGGAGTTGCTGACCCACCTCGTCACCTGGCCGGGCGAGCCGCCGGAAGCGCTGGTCCGCTCGAACCTGGCGTTCTTCGAGACCGCAGCCGGCGGGGCCGTCTTCTCCGTCGGCTCCATCACCTATTGCGGCAGCCTCTCCCACAACAGCTACGACAACAACATCTCGCGCATCACGCAGAACGTCCTCGACCGCTTCGCCGACCCGACGCCGTTCGAGGCCTGAGCGTTGGGTCAGTTCCAATCCGGCAGCGCCGCCGCGCCGGCGCCGGCTATGCGGCCGGAGACGAAGCATTCGGCGATGTTGCCGCCGGAGAGGTAGAGGTGGCCGAAGGCGCTGCCGAGCTCGCCCGCCGCGTAGAGCCTCGGGATCGGTGCGCCGAACACATTGACGATCCGTTGGCGGACATCGTGGACCGGCCCGCCCTGGGTGTTCGACACGACCGGCCATATCGGCGCGCCGTAGAAGGGCGGCGTATCCACCGGAATCATGGTTCCGGGTGGGCGGCCGAAATCCTCGTCACGCCCGGCTGCACAGAGTTCGTTCCAGCGCGCGACGCTCGCCTGTGTGGCGGCGGGGTCGAGGCCGAGCGCGGCGGCGAGGCCGGCCACGGTGTCCGCCCGCTTGAGAGCGCCCGACTCCACTTCCGCCAGATTGTCCTCGCTCCAGTCCAGCCTCACACCCTCATCGTTGGAGGTCGGCTGGCCGAGCGGGTAAAGCCGGCGGCCGTTCTCGTCGCAGATCATGGCGCTCGGGATGCGCGGATAGTCCTGCCGCACTGTGTCGTAGAGCTGCATCTGCCGGTGGCCGGTATCGTGCGTGTAGGGCAGGTATTCGTTCATGTAGCGCCGCCCGTCGCGGTCGAGCAGGATCCAGGCCATCTTCACGCCGGGGTCGTCATGCTCGCCGGATTCGGCGGGGCGCCAGTCGGGCAGCCTCTTAACCCGGATGCCGTAGGGGTAGTCCGGGTCGGCGCTGCGGAAGCCGTAGGCGCCGTGGAAATGCCACATGTGCCAGAGCTCGGCGCCGAGGTCCTGGGCCATGGCGATGCCGTCGCCGGTGTTGTGCCGCGCCGCGGCCGGCAGGATGGGCCGGCCCTCCCAGAACTGGTCCTGCCGCTCCGCGCTGCCCTCGAAGCCGCCGGAGGCGAGGATGACGCCCCGCCGGGCCTTGACATGGCGGGTGCCGTCCCGGCCCTCGACGGTAATGTCGCGAACCTCGGTCCCGTCCTCCGAGGTCAGCAGCCGCAGGCCGCGCGTGTTCAGCCGGATCGCGACATCCTCGTTCGCGAGATTGTCGTCGAGTATCTTGAACAGCATCGGCCCGCCCGGCGCCCCGTTGGCCCAGGGATAGACGGCGCGGGCGTCGAAGTTGGGCACCGAGTGAACGGTCGTGTGGTAGAAGGTGTCGAACCCCGGCAGGGGGTAGTTGCCGCCGGCCTTGCCGGCCTCGACGCTGGTGCCGATCTCCGCATCATTTACCCTGGCGAGGTCCCGCACATAGGGCTCGAGCCCGGCCATGCCGTCGGCGAGCGTGCGCGTGACGTCGTCCGGCGTGCGCCCGCCATTGGTCGCGGCCAGGTAGCGGCGCGCCTGCCCGGCGTCCATGGCACAGCGCACCGAGCCGTAGGAGCAGATCGAAATGCCGCCCGGCACGCCGGTCTTCTCGATCAGCAGCACCCGCGCGCCGGCGCGCGCCGCTTCGAGCGCCGAGACGCAGCCGGCGAAGCCGTAGCCGACCACGACGACATCGAACTCGTCGTCATAGTCGTTCACCCAGCGGGGAATGCCCTCCACGACCGGTCAGTTGGCGAGGATGTCGGCGGGCTTCACGCCGTGCCAGCCCGCCGCGCGCTCGTTCCAGTAGATCGACTGGATGCGGCTCGTCAGGATGCCGGCATGGCCGTTCCCGACGGGATTGCCGTTGACCCCGGTAATCGGCATGACCCCGCCCGCCGTGGTGCTGGTGAAGACCTCGCTTGCCTCCTCCAGCTCCTCGGGCCGGACCTTGCGCAACTCGTAGGGAATGCCCTCCCGCTCGCAGATTTCCCGCACCGACCGCCGGGTGACCCCTTCCAGCACATTGTAGTCGGGGCTCGCCACCTTGCCGTCCTTCACGACGAAAACATTGAAGCCCGGCCCCTCCGAGAGGTAGCCGTCGGGGCCGGCGAGGACGGCGTCGTCGCAGTCATTGTCGTAGGCCTCCAGGCGCGCCTGCACGAGGTCGGCCCGGTTGTAGTTCTTGAAGCGCTGGTCGATGGCCTTCGACGACACGCGCTCGACGCCGCTGACATAGAGGGTCGCGCCGTTGCGGCACTTTTCCTCGCCCCATATCCACACATAGGGCACGGCGTACACCAGGACGATGGGCTTCAGCCCGCGAGGGTCCCTGACGCCGGGCGGCGGCACGCCGCGCGAGACCTGCATCTTCACATAGGTGTTCGCGAGGCCCGTGCGCTCCACGCACTCAGCGCAGATTTGGCGCATCTCCTCGAAGGAGTAGGGGTTCTCCAGCCGGAACCCCTCGCAGGAGCGCTGGAACCGCTCCAGATGCTCGTCGAGCATGAAGAACCAGCCGTTCCATGTGGAGGTCACGTCATAGACGCAATCCCCCCAGACGAACCCGACATCGAAAATCGACATCGTGGCGTCTTCCGGAGCCATGTATTCGCCGTCGATGAAAACGATGCCGTCGGACATGGGGTCACCTCCCGTTGACGGAGCGACCACCGGCCAAGAACCGGCGGTTCCGCGTGAACAATAGTGCATCGAAGCTTTCGCCGCCAAGCCGGCGGGCTGGCGGAAGGGCGGCCTTCCTGCGATTGTCCGGGAGCTGAGCCGCTCCGCTGCACCGCCTGCCCAGGAGGCGCCCGACCGCCATGCCCGATGTCGCCGGATTCCGCGCCAAGGTCGCGGTGATCGTGCCGTCCACCAACACGATGGTCGAGGCGGACTTCAACCATCTGTTCCGCATTCCGGGCGTCACCTTCCACGCAGGGCGAATGTTTTTCGAACGCCCGGTCCTCGACTCCGACGACGCCTTCGCCCGGCTCCTCGGCCAGGTGGACCTGTCCTTCGAGACGGCGGTCCGGGACGTGATGACCTGCGAGCCCGACTATCTGGTGATGGGCATGTCGGCGCCCACCTTCTGGGGCGGCCGGGAAGGCAATGCCGCGTTCCTGGAACGCGCCCGCGCACTCTGCGGGCTGCGCGTCACGACCGGGGCGGATGCGTGCAGCAAGGCGCTGGAAACGCTGGGCGCGCGGCGGATCGCGGTGCTTACCCCGTATCAGCCGATCATGCGCGAGCAGATCGTCCGCTATTTCGAGGAGTCGGGCTTCCCGGTGACACGCCATGTCGATCTGGAAATTCCGGGGGCCACGGCGATTGCGGCAGTGACGCCGGACGAGCTTCGCGGGGTGCTGCAGGAGATCGACGGCCCGGACGTGGACGCCGTCGTGCAGGTGGGAACCAATCTCTCGATGGTAAGGCTCGCGGCGGAGGCGGAAGGCTGGCTCGGCAAGCCCGTCATCGCCGTCAACGCCGCGCTGGTCTGGCATGCCTATCGGGCAAACGGGTTCGACGACCGCATCTACGGCTGCGGCTCGCTGCTGAGCGACCACTAAACAGTCGCGGTTTGCAACGGAGCGGCTTGCGCTATCCTTGGGCTGGCGTCATCGGGCCTCGGCGGCACCGGATCGGAATTTAGCGAAAGCCTGTCGTTATGAGTGAAGCGGAAACCCGTTACAGGGTGGGCGTCGATGTCGGCGGCACCTTCACGGATGTCGTGCTGGAGGCCGGCGGGGTGCGGAGTTCGGCCAAGGTGCTCACCACGTCGCAAGCCCCGGAGAGGGGCGTGATCGACGGTCTGCAGGAAGTGCTGCAGAAAGCGGGGCTTGCGCCGGGCGATGTCGGGCTCGTCCTCCACGGCACGACGCTCGCCACCAACGCGGTGCTCGAACGGCGGGGCGCGCGGACGGCGTTCATCACGACCGAAGGCTTCCGCGACATTCTCGAGGTCGGCTACGAGACCCGCTACGACCAGTACGACCTGATGATCGAGAAGGTGAGGCCGATCGTGCCGCGCCGGCTCCGCTTCCCGGTGCCGGAGCGGGTGGACGCGCGCGGCCGCGTCCTGGAGGCGCTCGACGAAGAGGCCGTGCTCGGCCTGGTGCCGAAGCTCTCTGCGGCCGGAATTGAGAGCGTTGCGGTCGGCTTCTTCCACGCCTACGCCAATCCGGTCCATGAGCGGCGGGTGGAGGCGATCCTGCGCGATGCTCTGCCGGAACTCTCGGTGACGCTGGCCTCCGAAGTGTGTCCCGAGGTCAGGGAATATGAGCGCTTCACCACGGCGAGCGTCAACGCCTATGTCCGGCCCCTGATGGAAGGCTATCTGGCGCGCCTCGACGGGATGCTGGCCGGGATCGGCATCGGCTGCCCGCTGCTGCTCATGACCTCCGGCGGCGGCCTCACGACCGTCGAGACCGCGCGGCGCCAGCCGGTCCGGCTGGTCGAGTCCGGGCCGGCCGGCGGGGTGCTGCTGGCGCGCGACATCGCCGCGCGCGCCGGCCTCGACAAGGTCATGTCCTTCGACATGGGCGGCACCACGGCCAAGATCTGCTTCATCGAGAATCTGGAGCCGAGGCGCGCGCGCGAGTTCGAGATCGACCGCCAGGCCCGCTTCATGAAGGGCAGCGGCCTGCCGCTCCGCATCCCGGTGATCGAGATGGTGGAGATCGGCGCGGGCGGCGGCTCCATCGCCCGCGTGGACCGGCTAGGGCGCATCGCCGTGGGACCGGAGAGCGCCGGCGCGGAGCCCGGCCCCGCGGGATACGACCGCGGCGGAACCGATGCGACCGTTACCGACGCCGATATCGTGCTCGGCCGCATCGATCCGGCGGGTTTCGCCGGCGGGCGCATCGAACTCCGGCCCGAGCTTTCGGCACAGTCGGTCGGCCGCAGCGTCGGGGCATCGCTCGAACTGGCGCATCCGCAGGCGGCGCAGGGGATCGTCGAAATCGTTGATGAGAACATGTCCAACGCCGCGCGCGTGCTTGCGGTCGAGGAAGGCAAGGTCGCATCGGAGCAGACCGTCATCGCCTTCGGCGGCGCCGCACCGCTCCATGCCTGCCGGATTGCTGAGAAACTCGGCATCGACAGAATCGTCGTCCCTGTCGATGCCGGGGTCGGGTCCGCCGTCGGGTTCCTCAGGGCGCCGGTCGCCTACGAGGTCGTGCGCAGCCTCAATATGTGCCTCTCGGCCCTCGATGCCGGGGCCGTGAACGATCTCATGGCGGACATGCGGCGCGAGGCCCGCGCGGTCGTGGAGTCGGGGGCGTTCGGCGCGCCGCTCACCGAACGCCGGGTCGCATATATGCGCTATCTCGGGCAGGGGCACGAAATCGCCGTGCCGGTGGAAGCGGAACGGCTCGGCGCCGATGACGGGCGCGCGCTGCAGGCGGCCTACGACCGGGAATATGAGCTGCTGTTCAAGCGGACCATACCCGACGCCGATGTCGAGGTGCTGTCCTGGGGCCTGACCGTTTCGACAGCGGAGAAAATGCCGGCAGCCGACGAGCCCGGCCGGCTATCGGGCTCGCCCGAACCGGCCGGCTGGCGGGACGTGCATGACACGGAGAGCGGCGAGACGGCGCAGGTGCCGCTCTACCGGCGCTCGGAACTGGGCGCGGGCGACGGGCTGGACGGTCCGGCGCTTATCGTGGAAGAACAGACTTCGACTTTCGTTTCCCGGACATTCCGGGCCGTGCTCGAACCGGCGGGAAATATCGTGCTGGAACGACGGGTTTGAGGGGCCGAACGATGGCAAGCAGAGACGGACTCGATGTCATTACCAGGCAGGTGATGTGGAACCGCCTGATCTCGGTGGTGGAAGAACAGGCGCAGACGCTGCTGAGGACCGCGTTCAGTCCGATCGTGCGCGAATGCGGAGACCTGTCTGCAGGCGTATTCGACCTCAAGGGCCGGATGCTCGCCCAGGCGGTGACGGGCACACCGGGCCATGTCAATTCCATGGCCGAGTCCGTGCAGCACTTCATCCGCCATTTCCCGATTGCGGAAATGAACGAGGGCGACATCTACATCACCAACGACCCCTGGCTGGGCACGGGGCACCTCAACGACTTCGTGCTGACCACGCCCTGTTTCCGCCGGGGCAAGCCGGTCGGCCTGTTCTCCTGCACTTCGCATCTGACCGACATAGGCGGCATCGGCGTCGGCCCGGACGCGACCGATGTGCATATGGAGGGGCTCTACATCCCGATGCTGAAGCTCGCCGACCGGGGAAAGATCGACAACACCCTGATGGCGATGGTCCGGCGCAATACCCGCGAGCCGGTGGAGTGCGAGGGCGACGTCTATTCGCTCGCCGCCTGCAACGAGGTGGGCTGCATGCGCCTTGTCGAGATGATGGACGAATTCGGCCTGGAGGACCTGGACGAGCTCGGCGAATACATCGTGTCGAGTTCCCGCCGCGCGGTGCTGGCGGAAGTCGCCGAATTGCCGAAAGGCAAATACCGCAACGCCATGACCCTGGACGGCTACGACCGGCCGATAGACCTGGTCGCGACGCTGGAGATCGGCGACGAGGGCATTCATGTCGACTATGACGGCACGTCGCCCATGTCGCGCTACGGCGTGAATGTGCCGATGGCATACACCACCGCCTATACGAGCTTCGGGCTCGGCTGCGCCATCGCGCCGGGCGTTCCCAACAATGCGGGCTCGCTCTCCGCCTTCCGGGTGACGGCCCCGGCGCGCTCCATCCTCAACGCGCCCTATCCGGCGGCGGTCTGCGCGCGTCACCTCATCGGGCAGCAGCTGCCCGATGTCGTGTTCGGCTGCCTGGAGAAGGTCGTGCCGGAGCGCGTGCCGGCGGAAGGCGCCTCGTCGCTCTGGAACATCACTTTCCGCGGCGAGGCCGACCGGGGCTCGAACGAGCGGAGCCTCTTCGCCTTCACCGCGGTGACCAATGGCGGCACCGGCGCGCGCGGCGTGAAGGACGGGCTGAACGGCACCGCCTATCCGAGCGGGGTCAAGGGCACGCCGGTCGAGATCGTCGAGACGATGACGCCGGTGCTGTTCCGCAGGAAGGAACTTCGCGCCGACTCCGCCGGGCCCGGGACCTGGCGCGGCGGGGCCGGCCAGGTGATCGAGGTCGAGTCGGCCGACGGCAGGGACATGGAGCTGCTGGCGGCCTATGAGCGCATCGACCATCCGGCGCGGGGGCGCGCCGGCGGCGGCGGCGGAGAGGCGGGAGCGGTCTTCCTGGCTTCGGGAACCCGGCTGAGGGGCAAGGGCACCCAGACGATCCCGGCCGGCGAGACGCTCGTGCTGCATACGCCGGGCGGCGGCGGGCACGGCCCGGCGGGAAGCCGGGCGCCCGAGGCCGTGGCCGCCGATGTCGAGGACGGCATCGTCAGCGAGGCGGCGGCGCGAAGGGACTATGGCTGGAAAGGGGCCGCCTGAAGCCCCAGGGACGGTGGTTCAGCCCTTCAGCTTGATGTTCTCGGGCAGGAACATGACGATTTCGGGGAAGACCGTAATCAGAAGCGCCATGCCCGCCATGATGAAGAAGAAGGGAAGCGTCGCGATGGCGATGCGGCCGATCTTCTCGCCCGTCATGCCCTGGATGACGAACAGGTTGAAGCCGACCGGCGGCGTGATCTGCGCCATCTCCACGACGATCACCAGGAAGATGCCGAACCAGACCTTGTCGAAGCCCGCCTGGGTGACGAGCGCGAGCGTGATCGGCAGGGTCATGACGATGCTCGACATGCCCTCCAGCACGCAGCCGAGAATGGCGTAGAAGACCAGCAGCAGCATGATGAGCCCGAAGGGCGAGAGGCCGAGTCCCGCGATCTCGCCGGCGATGATGCGCGGCACGCCGAGATAGCCTATGGCGATGGACAGGAAATAGGCGCCGGCGACGATCAGGCCGATCATCGAGATGGTGCGGACGGCGCCGAAACAGGCCTGGCGCAGATTGCCGAAGGTGAGCGTGCCCTGCATGGCGCTCACGATGAGCGCGCCGACGACGCCGACGGCAGCGGCTTCCGACGGGCTGGCGTAACCGCCGTACATGGAGCCCAGGACCATCAGGATGAGGAAGATGACCGGGCCGAGATGGCGAAGGCCGGCCAGCCGCTCGACCATCGGGACATGGAGTTCCTCGTTCGAGGCCATGGAAGGCCGGGTGAGCGTCCTGACCGCGATGTAGATCATGTAGCCGAGCGCCAGCAACAGTCCCGGAACGACGCCGGCGATGAAGAGCTTGAGGATCGAGGTCTCGGCAAGCACGCCGTAAACGATCAGCACCAGGCTCGGCGGGATCAGCAGGCCGAGCGTGCCGGCGCCCGCCAGGGAGCCCATCGCAAGGTCCTTGTCGTAGCCGCGCCGGAACAGCTCGGTGAGCGTGATGCGCCCGACCGTTGCCGTGGTGGCGGCGGACGAGCCCGAAATCGCGGCGAAGAGTGTGCAGCCGAGCACATTGACATGCAGCAGGCGGCCCGGAAGGCGGGTCGTCCAGGGCGTGATGCCGGCGAACAGCGTTTCGGAGAGCCGGGTGCGGAACAGGATTTCCGCCATCAGGATGAACATCGGCAGCGCCAGCAGTTCCGGCGTCGTCGTGACATTCCAGATCATCTGGGCGAGCAGCTTCTCGACCGGCATGGACCGGAAGACGCCCAGCGAGATCAGCCCGACGGAAAACAGCGAGACGGCGACCCACACGCCCGCGGCAAGCGTGATCGCAAGAAGGCCGAGGACCGTGAAGACGATGGTGGTTGTCATGGGCGCCCGGGCCTTCTATTCGACGCTGTAGGAGCGCATGGCTTCGCGGTCGTCCGGCGGATCGTCGATGAGCAGCCGGATCAGGCGGACGACCATCTGGAGGGCCAGAAGCGTTGCGCCGACCGCGAGGCCGGAGGTCGGATAGATCAGGGGCACCGCAACCACGGTGAACGAGGTGCTGCCGGCGACGAAAGTCTGCCAGGCGAAGAGGATCATGGAATAGGCGAGGTAGCAGGTGATGCCCACGCCGAAGATCGTGGCCAGAAGTTCGGAGATGTAGGCCACGCGCGCGTTCCGGCTGGTGATGAGGAACGCCACGCGGACCTGTCCGCCGGTTCGGAGCGTGAAGGCGGCGCCGAGGAAGATCGCGGTGCCGAGGAAATAGGAGCTGTATTCCCAGGCGAAGCTGAGCGAGATGTTGAAGACCGTGCGGCAGACGACTTCCGCGATGATCAGGATCACGATGCCGACCACCAGCAGCACGGCGACGATGCCGGCGGCTTGAGACACCCTGTCCACGGCACTCAGCGCTGCCCGCACCGGCCCCTCCCTGCAAGCGGCTCCCCGGTCGAACCGGGGAGCCGCGCCGCCTGCCGGTCGTTCAGCGTCCGACGGCCTTCCAGAAGTCCTCGATGACCATCTTGGCCTTCGGGTTGGCTTCCATGTAGCTGGCGACCATGGGCTTGGTGGCGTCCTGCATGCCCTTGAGCATTTCAGGCGTGACCACCCCCATCGCGACGCCGTTGTCGTTCAGGATCTTGGACTTCGCCTCGTCCTCCATGCGGCTGACATCCCAGAACGGGGCCTCGAGCCGCTTGGCGGTTTCCTCGATCGCCGTCCGGTCCTTCTCGTCGATGGCCGCCCAGGCGTCGAGGTTGACGTTCACCATGTTCGAGCCCCAGACATGGGCGGTCGGATACATGAACTTGAGGAACTCCCAGAACTTGCCGTCCACGCCCGAACTCGCGGAGGTAGTGACGGCGTCGATGGTGCCGGCGGCGAGCGACGGCACGACCTCGCCCCAGGGAAGCTGGACCGCCGTCATGCCGATGGCGTTGAACAGCGCGGTGGTCGTCTTGTCGTAAGTGCGGATCTTGATGCCCGCCAGGTCCTCGAGCTTCCCGATCGGCACTTTGGTGTACACATACTGCCGGGGCCACGGCACCATGTAGAGCACCTTCTGGTTGAACTGGGCCGCGATCTCGTTCAGCAGCGGGCGGAAGTGCTTGTGCAGCGTGCGCAGCTCGTCGAAGCCGGAGACCAGATAGGGCTGGGCCTCGACGCCGACGAGCGCCGATTCGCCCACCTGCTGGTTCAGCAGCACGTCGCCGATCGGCACGAGCCCGTCGCGGACCGCGGTCAGCATCTCCGGGCCCTTGAAGCCGAGCGAGCCGCCGGGATGGATGTTGATCTTGACGCGGCCTTCGGTCGCCTTTTCGACCTCGGCGGCAAACACCTTGGCGTTTTCGACATGGAAATTGCCGTCCGGCCAGGCCAGCGGCAGGTCCCATTCCGCCGCCGAAAGCGCGGTGGCGCCCAGCGAGAGCAGCCCAGCAGCGGCCGTCACGGGTAAAAATCGACGCATCGCGGTCATGAAAATTCCTCCTCCCGGTTGCTAACGTCAGCGGGCGCGGCAGGACTCCCTCGTTCCCGCCGGCGACTTGCGGGTCCTGTTTGTCCCGCTTTCGAGAGACTTGCCCAGCAAGCCGGCGCTGTCAAATGCGGGAAGATGCTGCCCGGGCCGGGTCCCGGTCCCCGCGCGTCTCCCCCGAACGGAGGCGGTATGCTAGGCTCCGCGCAATGGCAGTCCACCTCCACCGTAAAGATATTCCCGAAGGCCTGACCTTCGGCGCCATGGCGGCGGTCGATACCGAAACTATGGGGCTGAAACCGTTCCGGGACCGGCTCTGCGTGGTTCAGCTCTCGGCGGGAGACGGCAACGCGCACCTGGTTCAGTTTCCCGACGGCGACTATGCCGCCCCGCGCCTCAAGGCCTTGCTGACAGACCCCGGCATCACCAAATTGTTCCACTTCGCCCGCTTCGACCTCGCGGTGCTGGACCGCTATCTCGGCGCGGCGGCCTGGCCCGTATATTGCACCCGCACGGCCTCCCGGCTGGTGCGCACCTACACCGACCGGCACGGCCTGAAGGACCTCTGCAAGGAATTGCTCGGCATCGAGATCTCCAAGACGCAGCAATCCTCCGACTGGGGCGCATCGGACCTCACCGGGCCGCAGCGGGACTACGCCGCCGCCGATGTGTTGTATCTTCACCGCCTGAAGGAACGGCTGGATTCGATGCTTGCCAGGGAGGGCCGGATGGAACTGGCGTCGGCCTGTTTCGATTTCCTGCCGGTTCGCGCGCGGCTGGACCTCGAAGGCTGGGCCGAGGAGGACATCTTTGCTCACTGAATCCCCGGACAACGCAGTGCGCGCGGCCGGACGCCGGGTGCTGTCGATGGAAGCGGATGCGCTGCTGTCGCTCGCCAGCAGTCTGGACGGCGCCTTCGACGAAGCGGTGGATATCCTGGCCGGGGCCAGCGGGCGGGTAATCGTTTGCGGGATGGGCAAGAGCGGCCATGTCGCCGTCAAGATCGCCTCCACCCTGGCCTCGACGGGCACGCCCGCGCATTTCGTCCATCCGGGCGAGGCGGCGCATGGCGACCTCGGGATGATTGCGCGGGACGATGTCCTGCTGGCGCTTTCGAACTCCGGCGGCACGGTCGAGCTCGCCGCCGTAATTGCCCATGCAGCGCGCTACTCCGTGCCCTTGATCGCGGTAACGGCAAATGCCGACAGCCCGCTTGCCGAGGCGGCGGCGCTGGCGGTCGTGCTGCCGGCGGTGTCCGAGGCCTGCCCGATGGGCCTTGCGCCCACCACCTCGACCACCATGATGCTGGCGCTCGGCGATGCCCTGGCGGTGGCGCTGCTGGAGCGCAAGGGCTTCTCGGTGGACGATTTCCGCACCCTGCATCCCGGCGGTTCGCTCGGCCAGAGCCTCAAGCTCGTCTCCGACATCATGCATGCGGGCGACGCCATGCCGCTCGTCGGGCCCGACACGGTCATGGGCGAGGCCCTGTTCGAGATTTCGTCCAAGGCATTCGGCTGCGTCGGCGTGACGGACGATGCGGGCGCGCTTCTCGGCATCGTGACGGACGGCGACCTGCGGCGCTCGATGAGCACGGACCTGTTGCAGCGCCCCGTCTCGGCGATCATGACCGCATCGCCCAAGACCATCCGCCCGAGGGCGCTGGTGGCCGAGGCGCTGGCGGTCATGAACGAGGCGCAGATTACCGCCCTCTTTGTGGTCGAGGACGACGCGCCCGTCGGCATCGTCCATGTCCACGACTGCCTGCGCGCCGGGGTCGCCTGAGTGGTGGTGCCTCGCGGCCGGGCATATTTCGCTTTCGCCGGCAGAGGCCGGCGGCCGCATGATTCGCGCTCCTACTCTTTGTTCGTGCAGGGGGCGAAAATCGCCTTGCCGGCCGCAGCGGCGGCGCTGCTGCTTGCGGTCTTCACCTGGCCGGAAACCGACGAGATTCTGGGGCCGGAATGGAAGGACGAGGCGACGGCGCAGCTCGCCATGACCAATATGGAGGCATTCGGCTGGGACGACGACCGGCCCTTCTCGATCCGGTCCACCGGGGTCCGGCGGCTCGGCAGCGAGGGCCGGCGCTTCCACATGGAACGCCCGAGGGCCTGGATGGTCCTTCCGGATGGCGCATGGCTCACCGGCAGCGGCGAGAGCGGCATTGTGGACTGGACGGAGCGGACGGTGCATCTGTCGGGCGAGGTCCAGCTCCGCCATGAGGCCGGCTATGCGATCCTCACCCAGTCGGCTTTCGTCAATATTGCAGACAGAACCGCGTCCGGCGACAGGCCGGTGGAGGGCGCGGGGAATTCCGGCCGGTTCCGGGCCGAGGGGTTCCGGGTACTGGACGGCGGCAACAGGATCCGCCTGCTCGGCCGCTCGGCCGTCAGGTTCGACCCGGCTGCGCTCCGGCAATGAAACGGGCCGCGTTCGTCATCCTCCCGGTTCTGGCCTCCGCGGCGGCGTGGGGCTTCGAGCTCGACCTCGCGGCCGGTACGGGCGGGCCGTTCCAGATCGAAGCCGGCCGGAGCATCGAGTGGCGCCGGGACGAAAAGGTCTATATCGCGGAGGGGAATGTCCGCGCCGCACAGGGCGAGCTCGTGCTGCAGGCGGAGACCCTTTCGGCCCACTACCGGTCGGACGAGGCAGGAAAAACGCAAATCGAACGGGTCGAGGCGCGGGGCGGCGTGACAATCGAGTCTCCCGACGGAACGGCGAACGGCGCCGAGGCGATCTACGACCTCGACCGGTCGCTCATCGTGCTTCGCGGCGGCGACCTTTCGCTCCGGACCGCGGAATACCGGATCACGGCGCGCGACAGCCTCGAATTCCACAGGGACGAGAACTACGCCGTGGCGCGGGGCGCGGTGCGGGCGGTGCGGGCGGAGGAGTCCGTCTCGGCCGAAACGCTGGTGCTGCGGTTCGAGGATGCGGGAGACGGCAAGCTGGCGGCGCGGCGCCTGGAAGCGTTCGGCAAGGTGGAGGTCCGCAACGGGCCGGACTCGGTTACGGGCGAGCGCGGCTTCTACGACACCGAGGCGCAGACCGCCGAAGTCTGCGGCAATGTCCGCCTGCAGCAGGGCCCCAACCGGATGGCCGGCGAATGCGCCGAGGTGGACATCGCAAAGGGCCGCAGCCGTCTTGTGGCTGGCGCCGGCGGGCGGGTGAGCGGCCTGTTCGAGCCCGGAGCAGCGGACGTCGCGCCGGCGCGATGAGGGAGCCCGGCCTCGCCGCGTCCGGCCTCACCGCATCCGGCCTCGCCAAACGCTATCGCAGACGCACGGTCCTGCGCGATGTCTCGCTTTCCGTCGGCCGGGGCGAGGCCGTTGGCC
>JAPOZD010000276.1 GCA_026706245.1 Alphaproteobacteria bacterium | reverse complement strand
GTTCAAGGTCGGGATCACCACTGCAAGCACGGCCCCGCCTTCCCTCTGCCGGCCTCTCCTGTCGCCCCGGCGGAAGGGGCAGCGCCCGACGCTGGAGCGCCGCCCTCGAAACCGGGCGGGACCGATGCTACTTTACACAGGCGCAACGGAGCAGTCCCCAACCGGGCGATCTTCGGGTCCGGGAGGGAATATGGGGCTTCCTCCGGTTGCGTTGCCTTCCGCGTTCTATTCGTTTACCCTCTTATCGACGAATTATGACATGCCGTACCATTGCCCTTGCGTTATGACATAAATACATTTGGGTTTGAGTTGCATGAAGGTTAGGAAAATATGTCTGATGATCGCGATAAGAAAGCACTGGTCTCCGCGGAAGATATTTTAGGAGCCTCACGCCCGGCAACAAAGCTGCTAGAAGTAATCTCCAACGCGACCGGCGTACTATACGAGCCTACACGCATTCGACGAAAGGCGAAGGCTGAACGCGATGCTCAACTTATCGCTGCTGAGACACGTGTAGAGATTACCGAGATAGAGCGTAGAGGTTTGGAGAGATTAGTGCGAGAGGAGGGACGCAAGCAACAAAATGTAGAATCCATTATTGAGAAAGCAATACCCGAAATAAACAATAACTCTAATCCTGAGGATGTAGATCCAGATTGGTTCATGTATTTTGTAGATAATGCGAAGAAAATATCAAATGAAGAGGTCCAAAATGTATGGTCAAGAATTTTATCTGGGGAAGTTAATTCTCCAAGATCATTCTCCAAGAGAACACTCTCAACTCTTGGTAATTTATCTCAAAATGAAGCTAAAATTTTTGAATCTGTATGCAGATTCTTCGTCATAGGGCTTAACCATCCGGTAATCTTCAATGATGAAGAAATTTATACCAAGTGTGGACTTAATTACATAGCGTTAAAGTCGCTAGAAGAAGCTGGGTTAATTGAATTTAATTCCATTACGGGGTTCCAAGCCAATATTTCACCGGATGGCGACGGGAAAAGAATTGTTTTGGGTTATTTCGACACAATAATAATCCTTAATTCAGTAAAATCATTGCAAATTGGACAAGTAAGATTGACGGTTTCTGGTCAAGAGCTACAGCCCATTGTTCACGTTGCATCGGTCGATGGATTCGTTAGTCATATAGTGGAGAAATGGCGTGAGCATGGTACCGAGATTGTTGCCAGAAAATAGGCGATAGCTGACTTGTTTTCGTGATTGTCTATAGAATATCGGATTCTTATTTTTTGATCATAAGGACTGTTGTGGCGTTTCTGACATTTGTTTAGTGGTAACGTTCCGTTGCGCTTAGCGATGTGTGTCACTAGTGACGCATCGAACAATACTTGCTGTTGCATAACTCGTAGTTGGCGGGTGAACGACCTCGGCACTAATCAAAGCGGCGCGTTACGCCGTATCAAGACCACGGCCGAAACCCAAACGAGTACGGTCCAGACTCCATAGCGTTTTCGCGTCCCCCCGGTCCAACATCCTCCCCGTAGAGCCTAAGCCGCCCTCTCCCCGCTCCGTTTCGTCTTGTCCAGCGCGAATCGTCAAACCCGCGCATCTATCCAGGGATCGACGATGTGGATGCCTGTTTCTTCGAAATCCCGCACATTGCGGGTAACCAGGATAGCGCCGCGCGAACGGGATATGGCGGCGATCCGGCAATCGGCTTCGCCGATCGGCCGGCCGGCGCGGCGGCGGCCCGAAGCGATTTCCGCATAGGCGCGGGCGGCGGCGCTGTCGAAGGGCAGGATTCGCCCGGCGAAACCGAGGTCGAGCCACCGGGTCATGGCGGCTTCCAACATGTTTCGCCGCCTGCCGGCGGGCATGATGGCGATGCCGTAGAGGAGTTCCGCTTCGCTTATCGCCGTCAGGAAAAGCTCTCTGGCGTCCCGCTCCGCAATCCACGCCGCGACCGCAACCGCCGGCGTCGGGCGCATGAGCTCGGAGGCAACATTCGTGTCGAGCACGAACATCCGGTGTGTGGCCTACGAGAAGTCCGGAGGCTCGCGCATGGGGCCGCGCGGCGGCAGTTCGAGTTCGACGCCGCCAACGGGCGCGAAACAGTCGCGGGTGAACGCCGCCAGGTTCCGGGGGCCGGCCTCTCCCCGGTTCACGGCGTCGCGCAGGATGGTCCGCGCCTCCTCTTCCATGGAACGGCCGCGCCCGGCGGCGCGCATGCGAAGGCGCGTCTTCACATCGTCATCGAGGTTGCGGATCGTGATGCTCGCCATGCTCGTCCCGGACCGCCTTCATAGAAGCGCCAGACTGCCGCGCAATTGCCATGCTGGCAAGATTGCCCCGCCCGGCCGCCGTCAATTGCGGCCGGCGGGCTTCGGGGCGGGGTTGCGGCGCCGTGCGGCGCGGCGCCTGCGCCAGAGGCCGTGGCGTTTCAGGAAGCGGTACAGCGAGGTTGTGGTGACGACCGGGCCCTCGGCGGCGAGCGCCCGTTGCAGCGCGCCGACGGTGAGGTCCGGCCGTTGCCCCACAAGGCGGAAAATCCGCTCCCGCTCCGGCTCGGTGCTCGACGGGCGGCCGCTCTTCGGGTCGTCGCGCAAGTGGCCGCGCTCCAGGTAGCGCACGATCCATCGCCGGACGCTCCTTTCGCTCACCTCGAATTGCCGGGCGGCGGCATGGCCGCTCATCCCCTTCTCCAGCACCGCGGCGACCGCCCGGCGCCTGAGCTCCTCGCCGGCGGGCCGGCCCCGTTTCCGCTCCGTCAATTCATTCACCGTCCGCTCCCCCCGGCCGTCCCGGCCTTGCGTCCTGTTTTGCGTCTTCTCTAACGGAGCATTGCGTGCGGGCGCGCGCAGCTCCCCCGTCTACCGCCCCCGGCGCGTTCAGCTCCCCACATCCCTTCGCATGGCCGCAATGCGGCGCGTTTCGTCAGATCATTGTTCGCTCTTTATCCCTTTATGAGCGGATATTTAGGGCTTATTTTCCCGAATTGCAACCCCCGGGAAGAAAAATATCCACAGGGCGCGGGACGGGAGGGAGTGGACGGCGGGGAAGCCGGCAACGAGTCCCCTCTCCCCGCTTGCGGGGAGAGGACGGGTGAGGGGGCCGCTTGCGCGCCAGCGGAAGCGGCGGGCGAAGCCCGGCGGAAGGTCCGTCACGCCGAGAGACCCCCTCCCGGCCTCCCCCGCACGCGGGGGAGGAGAAGATAAGGAGCAGGCGGGAGACCGGCGGCGGCCCGCCGCGCCGGGTCTTGCCGCTACACCGTGCCCGTCGAGCCGAAGCCGCCTTCGCCGCGCTCGGTCGCGTCGAGTTCCGCGCATTCCAGCCAGGCGACGCGGGGGACGGGGTGGAGGACGAGCTGGGCGATCTTCATGCCGCGTTCTATGCGGACGGGCTCGCTGCCGGCGTTCAGCACGATGACCTGCAGCTCGCCGCGATAATCGGAATCGATGGTGCCGGGGCTGTTCGGCAGCATCAGCCCGTGGCGGAGCGCAAGCCCGGAGCGGGGCCGTATCTGCGCCTCCCAGCCCTCCGGCACGGCGAGGCGGAGCCCCGTCGGCACCAGCGCGCGCGCGCCGGGGGCAAGCTCCAGCGGCTCGTCCCCGGCGACGGCCGCCGCGATGTCGAGGCCGGCGCTGCCGGGCGTGGCGTATGCCGGCAGGCCCGACGCATGGGGCAGGCGCTGGATGCGGACCTCGACCGTCTCCGTCATGCGCCGGCGGTGAAACGGCCGGCGATGCGCTCTGCGAGGCGGTCCGCCACTTCGGTCTTGCTCGCCGGCGGCCAGTCCTCCACGCGGTCCTCCTCGTCGATGAAGTGGATCGTGTTCTGCTCGCCGCCGAAGACGCCCGTGCCGGGCGACACGTCATTGGCGAGAATCCAGTCGCAGCCCTTGCGCCGGCGCTTCTCGCGGGCATGGGCGACCGCATTGCCGGTCTCGGCGGCGAAGCCGACCACGAGCGGCGGGCGGCGGTTCTCCAGACGGGCGAGCCGGTGGAGGATGTCCGGGTTCTCGGCGAGCTCCAGCGCGGGCAGGCCGCCGTTCTCCTTCTTGAGCTTCCCGCCCGCGGCCTCGCGCACCCGCCAGTCGGCGACCGCCGCCGCGCAGACCGCGATGTCCGCCGGCAGCGCTGCCATGCAGGCGTCCAGCATCTCGCGCGCCGTCTCGATCCGGCAGATGCTGACATGCGCGGGGTCGGGCTCATGCGTCGGGCCGGTGACGAGCACCACGTCTGCGCCGTGGCGGGCGAGCGCGCCGGCGATCGCATGGCCCTGCTTGCCCGAGGAGCGATTGGCGATGTAGCGCACCGGGTCTATCGGCTCCCAGGTCGGGCCGCTGGTGACCACCGCGCGCCTGCCGGCAAGCGCGCCCGAGGCGCGGCCCGCCAGCGCGTTCTCGATGGCGATGACGATCTCCTCGGGCTCCGCCATGCGTCCCGCGCCGGTCTCGCCGCAGGCGAGGTCGCCCGCTCCCGGCCCGACCCGGAGCACGCCGCGCCGCTCCAGCAGCGCCATGTTCGCCTGCGTGGCGGCATGGCCCCACATCTCGACATTCATCGCGGGCGCGACCAGCACCGGCTTGTCGGTCGCGAGCAGCGCGGTCGAGGCGAGGTCGTCGGCGAGCCCAGCCGCCATCTTCGCCATGAGGTCGGCCGTCGCCGGGGCGACCACGACAAGGTCCGCCTCGCGCGAGAGCCGGATATGGCCCATCTCGCTCTCGTCGGTGAGCGAGAACAGGTCCTGATAGACCTTGTCCTCGGTGAGCGCGGCGAGCGAAAGCGGCGTGACGAACTGGGCCCCGCCGGCCGTCAGCACCGCGCGCACTGCCGCGCCCCGCTCGCGCAGCCGGCGCACGAGGATCAGGCTCTTGTAGGCGGCGACGCCGCCCGAGACGATCAGCAGAATGCGTTTGCCGTCCAGCATGGAACCCGGTTTTAGTCCGGTTAAGGCCGGGGGGGAAGCATTCCCGGTTCAGTCGAACAGGATCGCCGCCAGCAGGATCAGCAGAGCGAGGCCGCCGAGAAGGCCCTGGATCTGGACCGGGATGCCCCGCCGGCGCGTGCTCTCGCTCTCCGCGATGCGCTCCAGCGCCCGGTCGATCCGGTCCATGGTGACGAAGAAGCGGTCCATGCGCCCGCGCAGCTCGGACGCCGCATGCCGGGCGCGGCTGACGGGGTGGAGCCGGTCCAGCATCCAGTCCTCGATCAGCGGCCGCGCCATCTCCCAGATATTCACATCGGGATTGAGCCGCCGGCCCATGCCCTCCGCCATCAGCATGGTCTTCTGCAGCAGCAGCAATTGCGGCTGGGTCTCCATCCGGAACTGCGCCGTAATACGGAACAACTGGCGCAAGAGGCGGGCGACGGAAATCTCGTTCAGCGGCCGTTCGAGGATCGGCTCGCCGATGGACCGGGCCGCTTGCGCAAACAGCGCCTGCGACTGGTCGGCGGGCACGTAGCCGGCGCGGAAATGCACGGCCGCCACCCGGTCGTAGTCGCGGGAGAGGAAGCCCAGCAGCATCTCCGCCAGATATTCCCGCGTCGGGCGGTCGAGCCGGCCCATGATGCCGAAATCCACCGGCACGATGGCGCCGTCGGGGGCCACGAAAATGTTGCCCGCATGCATGTCCGCATGGAAGAAGCCGTCGCGGAAGACCTGCTTGAAGAAGACTTCGGCCGCGACCGCCATGATGGCGTCCGGGTCGTGGCCGGCGGCCCGGAGCGCGTCCACCTCGTCCACGGGCAGCCCCTCCACCCGCTCTAGGGTCAGCACGCGGCGCGAGGTGCGCCGCCAGTCCACCGAGGGGACCCGGAAATGCTCCTCGTCGCTGAAGTTTCCCGCGAGCTCGGTTGCGGCGGCGGCCTCGAGCCGGAGGTCCATTTCGATACGGACGCTCTCCGCGAATGTCTGCACGACATCGACGGGGTGCAACCGCCTCGAAAACGGCGCCAGGCGCTCGAGCCAACGCGCAACCCAGAGGAACAGCCGCAGGTCGTTGGCGATGGCCTGCTCGATCCCCGGGCGCAATATCTTGACGGCCACCGGAGCGCCCTCCGGCGTCCTGGCGAGGTGGACCTGCGCTATCGAGGCCGCGGCCGCGGCCTCGGTGTCGAAATCCGAGAACAGCTCGCCGAGCGGCATGTCGAATTGCTCCTCGATGCTCTTGCGCATGGTCTCGAACGGCAGCGCCGGGAGATGGTCCTGGAGATCGGCAAGGTCGTCCGCCACGTCCTCGCCCAAGAGGTCGGCGCGAGTGGAAAGCGCCTGGCCGAACTTGACGAAGGTCGGCCCCAGGTCCCGCAGGGCGGCGGCCAGCCGCTCCCCCCGGCGGCGGCCCGGGCGCTTGCGGCTGACCAGGCGCGCCAGCATGGCCGGGGTCTCCAGCCCCTGCGCGAGCTCCAGCGGCCAGAGCGCGTCGTGCCGGGCGAGCGTCCAGCCGATGCGTCCGAGACGCAGGACATGGCGCGCGAAATCCAGCACGTCAGAGGCGCCAGCCGCGATGCAGGGCGACGATCCCGCCCGAGAGGATGCTCCAGCGCACCCGGCCGAAGCCGGCGGCGCGCATGGACGCCGCCAACGCTTCCCGGTCGGGGAAGCGCGCGATGCTCTCGGCCAGATAGCGGTAGGCGTCCGCATCACCCGCCACCAGCGCGCCGAGGCGCGGCAGCACGCCGAAGGCGTAGCGGTCATAAAGGTCTCTCAGCACCGGCGCCTCGACATGCGAGAACTCCATGCAGAAGAAGCGCCCGCCCGGCTTCAGCACCCGACGCATCTCGGCAAGCGCCTTCTCGCGGCCGGTGACATTGCGCAGGCCGAAGGCGATGGTCACCGCATCCTGGCTCATGTCAGTGAAGGGCAGGGCCTCGGCGTCGGCCACGGCCCAGCCGACATCGAGTCGGCCCCGGTCGAGCGCCCGGTCGCGCCCGGCGGCGGCCATGTCCTCATTGATATCGACGACGACGGCCCGCGCCCCCTCTGCGGCGGCGGCCGCGGCAATGTCCCCGGTGCCGCCCGCGACATCCAGAAGCGCCATGCCGGGGCGCGGCCGGAGCGCGCGGACCAGCGCCGCTTTCCAGAGCCGGTGGACGCCAAGGCTCATCAGGTCGTTCATCAGGTCGTAGCGGGGCGCCACGCTGTCGAACACCCCGCTCACGAGCCCGGCCTTGTCCTCCCTCGGCACGTCCCGAAAGCCGAAATCGACCGAATCGTTCGCTCGCCCGCTCATGCCCGGAAAGATAATCCACCCCCGCCGCCGCCGATAGGCTGCGCTCTCCCGCCGTTCCTCCTGCAGCCGAAACGCTTTAGCCTCGCGCCCCATGCCTGAACTTCCGGAAGTCGAGACGGTTATGCGGGGGCTGGCGGGGGCGCTTGCGGGCCGGCGGCTCCGGCGCGTCGAGCAGCGCCGGGCGGAGCTGCGCTTTCCGCTGCCGGAGCGGTTCGCAGCGCGCTTGCAGGGCCGGCGCGTCGAGAGTTTCAGCCGGCGCGCGAAATATATCCTCGCGGCGCTCGACGACGGCGCGACATGGCTCTCCCATCTCGGCATGTCAGGGCGGATGATGCTGGGTGAAGGCCCCGCGCCCGAGCCGGAGCGCCACGACCACCTGATCTTCGAAACCGATGACGGCCAGCACCTGATCTACCGGGACGCGCGACGCTTCGGCTTCATGGACCTGATCGAACCCGGCGGGCTTGCAGACCATCCCCGCCTTGCCGGCCTCGGCATCGAGCCGCTGGGACCGGAACTGACCGGCCGGCGGCTGCGCGCCCTGTTCGCCGGCCGCCGCGCGCCACTCAAGGCAGCCCTGCTCGACCAGCGGCGCATCGCCGGGCTCGGCAACATCTATGTCTGCGAGGCGCTGAACCGGGCGCGGCTCCACCCCGATCGCCCGTCCGGCGGTCTCTCGGCGTCGGAGGCGCGTGCGCTCGCCAGGGCCGTCCGGGGGACGCTGGAGGAGGCGGTCGCGGCCGGCGGCTCCTCATTGCGCGACTATGTGCAGGCCTCGGGCGAACTCGGCTATTTTCAGCACAGCTGGCGGGTTTACGGGCGCGAGGGCAGCCCCTGTCCGTGCGGGCGGAAGAGCGCCACCGTCCGGCGCAGCGTCCAGTCGGGCCGGTCCACCTTCTTCTGCCCGGTCTGCCAGAAATAGCCGGGCGGGCCCGAACCCGTGACCGATCTGCCTTCCCACGCCTCTGTCGTCGTCATCGGCGGCGGCATCATGGGCTGCTCCACGCTCTACCATCTGGCGGAGATGGGCGTCGCCGACGCGGTCCTGCTGGAGCGGGACAAGATCACCTCCGGCACGACCTGGCACTCGGCGGCGCAGGTTCGCGCGCTCCGCCATTCGCGCAATCTCACCCGCATGATCCGCTATTCCATCGATCTCTATTCGCGCCTTGAACGCGAGACCGGGCAGAGCGCCGGTTGGATCGGGACGGGTTCGCTGTCCATCGCCACCACGCCGGACCGGCTGGTCCATATCCGCCGCCAGGAGGCGCTCGCCCGCGCCTTTGGCGTGGAGGCGGCGTCGATAAGCCCCGGCGAAGCGAAGGAGCGCTGGCCGCTGATGAACGCCGAGGACGTGCTGGGCGCGGTCTGGTCGCCGGGCGACGGGCGCGTCGGCCCCTCGGACGTCTCGGCGGCGCTTGTCAGGGCGGCGCGGGGGCTCGGTGCGCGGCTGTTCGAGGATGTGCGCGTGACAGGCATCCTCACCGAGAACAGGCGGGTGCGCGGCGTCGAGACGAGCGCGGGCGTGGTTATGTGCGATGCGGTTGCAGTCTGCGCGGGTCTCTGGTCGCGCGAGGTCGCCGCCATGGCCGGGGCGCGGGCGCCGCTGCTCGCCTGCGAGCACTTCTACCTGCTGACCGGGCCGGTGGAGGGCATCGCGGGCAATGTGCCCACCCTCTCCGACCATGACGGCCGCCTCTACATCCGCGACGACAGCGGCGGCCTGCTGATCGGCTGCTTCGAGCCGATGGGAAAGCCGATACCGCCCGGCGCGCTCGGCGATAATTTCGCCTTCGGCCTCCTGCCCGAGGACTGGGACCATTTCGAGCCGATGATGATGAATGCGCTGCACCGCCTGCCGGTGCTGGAAACCGCCGAGGCGCGAATGCTGCTCAACGGGCCGGAGAGCTTCACCCCGGACGGCATGTTCATGCTGGGCGAGACGGCGGAAACGTGCGGCCTTTTCCTCGGCTGCGGCATGAACTCGGTCGGCGTCGCGTCGGCCGGCGGCGCGGGCATGAACCTCGCCCATTGCATCGTCCACGGCCACACGGCCTACGACCTCTCGGAAGCCGAGGCCATGCGTTTCGCGCCGGCATTCGACTCGGTCGAGCAGCTGATGGCCCGCGCGCCGGAAATCCTCGGCACCCACTACGAGATCGCTTATCCCGGACGGCAGCTCGCCACCGCGCGGGACCTGCGCCGCCTGCCACTCGACGCCCAGCACCACGCTGCGGGAGCGCATATGGGTCAGTTCTACGGCTGGGAACGCCCGCTTTATTTCGGCAAGACCGCTGAGCCTGTGCTCCGCTTCGACCGACCCGACTGGTTCGGGGCGGCAGGGCGCGAGGTCGCGGCCGCCCATGAGCGTGCCGCCGTCTTCGACCTCAGCCCCTTCGGCAAGATCGAGGTCGAGGGGCCCGGAGCGGAGGCCTTCCTGCAGCACGTCTGCGCCTCGAATATGGCGCGGGAGCCCGGCGCGGCGATCTACACGGCGGTCCTGAACGAGCGCGGGACCTATGAGAGCGACCTGACCGCGCTGCGCCTGACCGCGGACCGCTACCGGCTCTATACCGGCGCCGCGGCCATAGCGCGGGACCTGGCCTGGTTCCGCCGCCATGCCGACGGCTTCGATGTCACGCTCCGGGACGTGACGGAGGGTCTTGCGGTGCTGGGTCTCATGGGCCCCGACAGCGCCCGGATCGCCGAAGCGCTGGGTGCGCCGGAGTTGAACGCACTTGGCTACTTCAGGCATATGGGCGCGAACTTCGCCGGGCGGCAGGTGCGGGCGGCGCGCCTTTCCTATGTCGGCGAGGCGGGCTGGGAGCTGACCTGCCGCGTTGAAGAGGCATCCGCCCTCTACGCCGCGCTGATGGAGGCGGGCGCTGCTCCGGCCGGCCTCCATGCGCAGACCTCGATGCGGATCGAAAAGGGCTTCGCGGCGATGGGCCACGAGCTCGACGGCGATATCGGCCCGGTCGAGGCGGGACTCGACCGGCTGTGCTCGCGGAAGAAGAACTTCATCGGCTCGGATGCGCTCGCCGAACGGCGGAGGACCGGGCGGCGCAGCCTCGCGACGATCGTGCTGGACGACCCGGAGGCCGTGCCGCTCGGCCATGAGCCGGTCCTGCTCGACAGCCGCATTGCGGGCCAGACGACCTCGGCGGCCTTTGGCTACCGCATCGGCCGGCCGGTGGCGCTGGCCCATGTCGGAGGCGTGCCGGACGGCGCGGCCGTCGAGGTCGATATTGCCGGAGAGCGCCATTCCGGCTGCCTCGGCTTCGCGCCCGCCGTCGACCCCGGGGGCCGCCGGATGCGCAGCGGGCAAGCCTGATCCTGCGAGACTTGCGCCGGGGGCCGGGCGGGCATACCGTTTCGCTCCGGCGTTCCGCCCCAGCGGCTGTTCGCAGTGAGGAGACGGCTAGGGGTCATGACAGTGTCGAAGACCGGTTTCGGGACAGGCGGGCATTGAGAGGGGCGCTGGTCCTAGTGTTTTGCCTGCTGGCCTCGGGCCTCCAGGCCGGCGAGCGCTTCGTGCCGGGATTCGAGGCCCTGCCGCTCATGAAGGGTCTTGAGGTCGAGCCGGGCTCGGCGGTGGCGTTCGACAAGCCCGGAGGGCGCATCGTCGAGGCGGCGGCGGCCGGGACTGTGCCGGAGGCGCGCATCCGCAGTTGGTACGGCGCGGCGCTGCCGCAGCTCGGCTGGCAGCCGGCGGGAGAGGGCCTGTTCCGCCGCGAGGGCGAGGTCCTGTCGGTTATTGTTACAACGGGCGGTGCCGGCGCGCGCGTCGCCTTCCGGCTCTATCCCCAGTAGCGCCGCTCCGTCCTATCGCGGCCAGTCGCGGATGGCGAGGAGGCCGGCATCCACCGGCAGCAGCACGCCCGTGATCCAGCGCGCCTCGTCGCTTGTGAGATAGACGGCGGCCCAGCCGATGTCCCAGCCCGTGCCTTCCGTGGCGAGCGGCACCATCGCCGCCCGCCGCGCCCGCGCCTCCGGGCCTTGGTGCGCGACCATCGGGGTGAAGATCGTGCCGACGATGATGCAGTTGCAGCGGATGGCGTCCTTCGCATAGTCGGTGGCAAGCGACAGGGTGAGGCCGTGGAGGCCCGCCTTGGCGGAGGCGTAGGCCACGGAGCCGGTCTGGCTCAGCAGGCCGCGGGCGCCGACCACCGAGGAGATGTTGAGGATCGACCCGCCGCCCGCGCGCTGCATGGCAGGGATGCAGGCCCGCGCGCAGAGCATGGCGGAGGTGAGGTTGACGGCAATCGTCGCGTCCCATCCTTCGCGGCCGATCTCCATGACCGCGCCCTGCTGGCGCGAGCCGCCGACATTGTTGACCAGTGCGTCCACGCGCCCGAAATGCGCCTCCGCCGCCGCCGCCATGGCGTTCGCGTCGGCTTCCTCGGTCACGTCGCCCGCGAAGACGAGCGTCTCGCCGCCCCCGGCGCGGATTTCCTCGGCCAGCCCCTCGGCGCGTTCGGCGGAGCGGTTGACCAGCACCACCTTCGCCCCCTCGCGCGCCGAAAGAGCCGCGATCGCCTTGCCGGTGCCGACGCCCTCGCCGCGCGAGGCGGCCCCGGTCACGACAACGACCTTGCCGTCCAGCCGTCCGGCCATGCGATTTCCCTCCCGGTTCAGTATCCGAGCGCGAGGCCGTCCTTGCGCGGGTCGGAACCCGCCACCAGCGTGCCCGAGTCGCGGTCGATCCAGATCGCCTGGCCGCCGCCATGCGGCCGGTTCGCCGGCGCGAGATCGTGGCCCCGGCGGCGGAGCTCGGCAGAGGCCGCTTCCGGTATGCCGCGCTCGACCTCCACCCGGCCGTCATAGGCAAACAGGCGCGGCAGGTCGAGCGCCGCCTGCGGGTCCAGGCCGTGGTCCAGCATGGAAGTGAGGAACCAGGACTGGCCGACCGGCTGGTAGTGCCCGCCCATCACGCCGAAGGGCATGACCGTGCGGCCGCCCTTCGCCAGCATCGCCGGGATGATGGTGTGCATCGGGCGGCGGTTCGGGCGGATGGCGTTCGGGTGGCCGGGCTCCAGCGAGAAGCCGAGTCCGCGATTGTGCAGCATCACGCCCGATGCCGGCGCCAGGATGGCGCTGCCGAAGGACTTGAAGAGCGAGTTGATGAAGGAGCAGGCATTGCCGTCCCGGTCCACGACCGAGAGATAGACCGTGTCCTCATGCCGGGGCCAGCCGGCGGCCGGCAATGCGGGCGCGGCCCGGTCTTCGCAGATCGCCCCGCCGAGCGCCGTCGCATAGTCCTTCGAGAGCAGCATGTCGAGCGGCACATCGGCGTCCGCAGGGTCGGCGACGAAGGCATTGCGGTCGCGGTAGGCGAGCCGCGTCGCCTCGACGAGTCGGTGCATGCGGTCGGGCGACAGCGGGTCCTCCGTCGGTTCGAACCCCTCCAGCATGTTGAGCATCAGCAGGGCTATGACGCCGACGCCGTTGGGCGGGCATTCGAAGACCGTGTAGCCGCGATAACCGGCCGAGATCGGCTCGACATACTCGGCCTTGCGCGCCGCGAAGTCCTCTTCCGTGTGCAGGCCGCCGAGCGCGCGCAGCTTGCCCACAATGTCCGCCGCGACCTCGCCCTCGTAGAACGCCGACCGGCCTTCGCGCGCAATCCGCTTCAGCGTCGCCGCCAGTTCGGGCTGGCGGAACACCCGGCCTTCCCTGACCGCTTCCCCGTCAGGCAGGAACCGCGCCGCCGTGTCGGCGTCGCCGGCAAGGCGGCCTGCGGAATCGCTCCAGTCCGCAGCCGTGCGCGCATGGACGGCGAAACCCTCCTCCGCATAGCGGATCGCAGGCTGCAGCAACTCGTCGAGCCCCTTGCGCCCGTGGTCCTCCAGAAGCTGCTCCCAGGCATCGACGGCGCCCGGCACGGTCACCGCATGAGGGCTCGAATCGTCGAGCGCGTTCACACCCCGCTCCCCGAGCCATTCCGCCGACAGCGCGGCCGGCGCATGGCCCGACCCGTTGAGCGCAATCGGCGCTTCCGCGCCCGCCGGCGCATAGAGGCAGAAGCAGTCCCCGCCGATGCCGGTGGATTGCGGCTCGGTCACGCACATCACCGCGCAGGCGGCGACCGCGGCGTCGACGGCGTTGCCGCCCGCCCGCAGGACCTCCACCCCGGCAAGCGTCGCGGAAGGCTGGCTGGTGGCGACCATTGCATTGGCGGCGCGGACGGGAGACCGGCCCGGAAGGTGAAAATCGCGCATTGCAGGGTATCCTCGCCTCGAATCGTCATATATTTCATGCACTTTAGGGCCGCATGAACAATCTAGCCACAGACATTCTCGACTCCCTGCCCGATCCGGTGCTGCTGCTGGACGCCGGGCGGGTGGTCACGCGAATCAATCCCGCGGCGCGGGCGGTGCTGGGCGATCCTGCCCTCGGCCGGGACCTCAGCCACAGCCTGCGCCACCCGGATGCACTCCGCGCCGTGGATGCCGTGCTGACGGAAGGCGGCCAGCACGGCGTCGAGGTCAGCCTGCCGGTGCCGATCGCGCGCGCCTTCGACTTGCAGGCGCTCGCCGCTCCCGGCGGGCAGGGCGGCGTCCTCGTCATCATGCGCGATGTCACCGCGCTCCGGCAGAACGAGCGGATGCGCGCCGATTTCGTCTCCAATGTAAGCCACGAGCTCCGCTCGCCGCTGGCGACGCTGATCGGCTTCATCGAAACACTGCGCGGGCCGGCAGCGAACGACCCGGAGGCGCGGACCCGGTTCCTCGAGATTATGGACGCGGAGGCCGCGCGCATGTCGCGCCTCGTGGACGACCTGCTGTCACTGGCACGCGTCGAGGCGCGCGAGCACATTCAGCCGGAGACGGAGCTTGACCTCGCACCGCTGCTGAAGGGCGTCGCGGAGACGCTGGCGGCGCGCTCGGACAGGCCGGTCGCCCTCGACATCGCGGACGGGCTGCCGCCTGTGCTCGGCGACCCGGACGAACTCACGCAGGTTTTCGAGAACCTGCTGGACAATGCGATAAAGTATGGCGGCGACAACGTGCGGCTGGAAGCGGCGGCGGTCGCGCGCATTCCCGACATCGGCCTTCCCGGCGCCTGCATCGCGGTGACCGACGCCGGCCCTGGCATCGACGAGGCTGACCTGCCCCGCCTGACCGAGCGTTTCTACCGCACAGACAAGGCCCGCTCCCGGAGCCTCGGCGGCACAGGGCTCGGCCTCGCTATCGTGAAACACATCGTCAACCGTCACCGGGGCCGGCTGGTAACGTCCAGCGCTCTCGGCCGGGGCAGCTGCTTCAACGTGTATCTGCCTGCAGCCGACACCCCGCCGGCGGTATAGAATTCACGAATCTTCCGCGCGCCTTCGGGCGTCATATTTCCGTAACGAAACTGCAATAAATGAATAGCCGCCGTGCGCGAAGGTCAGATCGTGCGGCGAGGCACGGCGTGCCCGGCGCCATGACAAGGTCAACAAGGGATGGTCCCCGGATGAGAAACGCGCTTATCGCCGCGCTGTTCGCCGGCATCGCCGTTGCGGGCACGGCGGAGGCCCGCGACCAGATCCGCATTGTCGGGTCCTCCACCGTTTTCCCGTTTTCGACAACGGTGGCCGAGCGGTTCGGCAAGACAACCTCGTTCAGGACCCCGATCGTCGAGGCGACGGGCTCCGGCGGCGGACTCAAGCTGTTCTGCGCCGGAACCGGCGAAGGCCATCCCGATATCGCCAACGCCTCGCGCCGTATCAAGGCGAAGGAGGTGGAGACCTGCGCGAAGAACGGCGTCACCGGCGTGATCGAGGTCAAGGTCGGCTATGACGGCATCGTGCTCGCCAATTCCCGCGACACGGCGCCGATGTCACTGACTCTCAGGGATGTCTTCCTGGCGCTGGCGCACGACGTGCCGGCCGGCACCTGCGAGAAGGCGGACGACTGCACGCTGAAGGCGAATCCCTACGAGACCTGGAAGGACGTCAATCCGAACCTGCCGGATGCGCGCATCGAAGTGCTCGGCCCGCCGGCGACCTCCGGCACGCGCGACGCCTTCGTCGAGCTCGCCATGGAAGGCGGCTGCAAGACGTTCCCGGGCATCGAGGCCATGAAGAAGGCCGACAAGAGGGCCTATAAGAAGCTCTGCCACACGATCCGCGAGGACGGCGCCTATATCGAAGCGGGCGAGAACGACAATCTGATCGTCCAGAAGCTCACGACCAATCCGCGCGCGCTCGGCATCTTCGGCTTCAGTTTCCTCGACCAGAACGACGACAAGCTGCAGGGCAGCGCGGTCAATGGCGTAGCGCCGGAATTCGAAGAGATCGCCGATGGCAACTACCCGGTCTCGCGAGCGCTGTTCTTCTATGTGAAGAAGGCGCATATCGGCCAGGTGCCGGGCATCGCCGAGTTCATCGGAGAATTCACCAACGAGGCGACCTGGGGACCCGACGGGTATCTGGCCGACAAGGGGCTGATCCCGATGTCCGACACCGAGCGCAGGGAGTGGAGCGCATCGGCCAACGGCCTTCAGAACCTGTCGATGTAAGCAAGGCAGGTGGCGGAGCCCGGAATGGCGCAAGCACCAGCGGCGAAGGCAGAAAGACGCTCTTCGCTGCTCGCTGCGCCGGAAGGACGGCGCGCGCGCCAGATTCTGGGCGAGCGCCTTCTGCTCGGGCTGCTGGCCGCCAGTTCCCTCGTCGCAATCCTGACGACGGTCGGAATCGCGCTGTCGCTGCTGTTCGAAACTCTTCGCTTTCTCGACGGGGTTCCGCCGTTCGACTTTCTCTGCGGGGTG
>JAPOZD010000198.1 GCA_026706245.1 Alphaproteobacteria bacterium | reverse complement strand
CCGTGCCACACGAAACTGCGATGCCCGGACGGACGAACCCGCACGCCCAGACCGGCAACGCGAGTGTCGCGCACGATGTATTCGGTATCGCCCGGCTTCAGTCTCGCGACGCCGGCATCCGTCAGGCGAACCTTTCTCGCCCTGTCGGTCATGACTGCGCTCCCGAGAGCAGCGGCGCCAGGGCCTCGACCGTCTCCCGGACCGTGGCGTCGGAGAGATGTGCGTATTTCAGCGTGGTCGCCGCATTGTCATGGCCCAGCAGCCGGCCCACCGTACGGATCGTCTCGCCGCTCGACAGCGCCATGCTGGCGTAACTGTGACGCATGTCATGCAGGCGAACATCTTCAAGGCCCGCCTCGGCGCGCAGCTGTATCCAGAAGGCGTCCAGCCAGCTCCACGGCGTGCGCCGGCCGCCTATGGGAAACACGAAGCGCGACGAACGCGAAAGTCCATCGAGGATTTCCCGAGCCGCCTCGCACAGCCAGACCGTGCGGGGACCGGTCTTGCTGTCCTCCAGGTAAAGCCTGCCATCGCGGTAGAAGCGCCATTCCAGGGTGATGACCTCCGACTTGCGACAGCCGGTCAACAGAAGCAGGCGCAAGGCGGCAACCCGGAACGGATGGTGGCCCTCATGCCGGTCCAGCACCATGGCGAGGCGGCGGTATTCCTCCGGAGACAGGAAACGCTCGGACCGCTTCTGTCGAAAGCGCTTGATGCCCTTGCAGGGACTGCCGCCTTCCGGGCGAAGGCCCCAGGCTTCGGCCTGCTGCATGATGACGGACAGGATCGGCGCCGAGCGGTTCGCCGCCGTCGGCACCGCATGGAGGGAGCGGAACCAGCGCTGTATCTCCTCGCGGGTGATATCCGCAATCGGCCTCCCCTCGAAAAAGGGCAGGATCTGGTTGCTCAGATAGCGTCGGTTGACCGCAAGCGTGCGCGGCTTCCAGCGCCTGCCGTAACGCGTGAAGACTTCTTCAGCCACGACCTCGAACAGGGCGTCGCCCGATGCCTCAACTTCAATGTCCCTGTCGTCCCGGAGCGCGGCCAGCAGGGACCGGGCGCGGGCGCGCGCCTCGGCCTCGGTCGTGACCGCCGCATCGCCGACGATCTTCCATACCCGATGGCCCTGATGCTGGCTGTGAATGAAATACCGCTTCTTGCCCGAGGGCATCACACGGACGCCATATCCCTTCAGTTCGGCGTCCCGGACAGTGCGGACGGTCTTACACGGCCGGAGGGTATCGACCCGGCGCTGGGTGAGGCGGATGGCTGCCATGATTGCGGTTTCCCGATCTGTTGCACTCGTGTGCAAAACCGGGTTCGATCTCGTGCCCGGTTGCACCGGAAGCGGGAAAAATCTACAATCATGTCAGATAGTTAGCACCGCAAGGTGCGTGTATGTGTACCTCTCGCACAACCTCATCGAGGCCGTGCAGCTGGGGGCGCTCGCCCATGTCGTGGTCGATGGCGACTGGGACGACGACCTGATGGCGCAGGTCCAGGCCCCCGGACCGATTCCGGTATAGGCGCATCCGGTGGCGGGACGGTCGGCGGGCGGGACCCTGGTCGCGCTCGCCATTCTCGCCGGCGTCGCCGGTGCGTCCGGTTTCCTGGCGGCGGGCCTGATTCACTCGGAGCCCGCGCGCCCGCCGGTTCCCGACGAATATCTGCCGCAGCTGGTCCTGGTCCCCGCCGGTGAGATGACGGTCTCCCGGTCCGGAGAGCCGCGCCGCGCGGTGTTCGGGCGGCCGTTCCTGATCGGCAGGTTCGAAGTCACCTTCGACCAGTGGGACTACTGCCACGAGGCCGGGGGCTGCGCGCACCGGCCCAAAGACCGGGGATGGGGCCGCGCAGACCGGCCCGTGATCGATGTGAGCTGGGAGGACGCCGCCCAATATCTCGAATGGCTCTCGGACGCGACCGGCCGCCGCTACCGCCTGCCGACCGAGGACGAGTGGGCCTATGCGGCGCGCGCCGGCTCCGCGGAGCCGGCCGGGCCGGCGCCCCTCTTCACGGACCCGCGGCTGGCCTGGGCGGCGACCTATGTGCTGGAAGCGCGGAAGACGAAAAAGACGAAGCCGGTCGGTTCCGGCGAAGGCAATGCCTTCGGCCTGTTCGGCACCGGCGGGAATGTCTGGGAGTGGACCGGGAGCTGCTGGCAGCGGACCTATGAGACAGGGAGCGACCCGGTTTCGCGCCGGAACTGCGGCGTCCGCGTGCTGCAGGGCGAGCACCGAAGCTACATGCCGGTCTTTGTGCGCGACATCGGAAGCGGCGGCTGCTCGATCAAGCCCATGCCCGGCAATTTCGGCTTCCGCGTGGCGCGGGACCTGTAGCGGCGGGGCGTTGCAGCTCGCGGGACTTGAGCTCGAAGAATCCGACAGCCTCGCTGACTCCGAAGCGGTTTTCCCGTGATCCGCTAACGGAAACGGCAGGGAAGGCGCTCCTCCAGCCTACCCTGCCGCTGCATGGGCGGCGCAACCGCGCATGCAGCACCGCCCATGCACTCCTTCTACCACCGGCGCGGCAAGCCTGTCACCTGCGGCTTCGAAGAAAGCCGACAAGCCCCGGTCCACAGCGTTCCCGGCGGCGAGAACACCGGCACCGCGGGACCGAACGGGGCCGGCCGCTTATTGCAGACGGATTGCGGCCTCCTGCCTGGCCGCGAATATGCGGCCGAGCGCCTGCGACGGGGCCAGAAGGTCCTCGAGCGTGTGCCGGTCGAGCACCTCCAGGAAGGCTTGCAGGGCTTCGTCGAGAACCCCGCTCAACACGCAGGGCCCCGCGATCGGACAGGTATTCCCGTCTTCCTTGAAACATTCGACCAGATGGAAGTTCCCCTCCATCGCGCGAAACACCGCGCCGACGCCGATCTCGCGCGCCGGCCTGGCGAGTTCGAGGCCGCCGTTCTTCCCCCGGGTCGTCCTGACGAATCCCTCCCGGCCGAGCTGGTGAACAAGTTTCATCAGGTGGTTTTCCGAAATGCCGTAGGCGTCGGCGATTTCCCGGATCGTGCAGCGCCGGTGGCGGTGGAGGCCGAGATAGATGAGCGTCCTCAGGGAGTAGTCGCTGTATCGCGTCATTTGCATAGGACCGGCCTCGCAGGGTTTGGCGTCGGGTCTGCCCGACAAGCCGCAGATTATCCGCAGGACGATGTGATGAGGGAAAAATACAGCGGTTCGACACAAAACTGCAACTTGGCCCGGGTGCTTCAACCCGGCCAGAGCGTTGCGGGATGCCGCCAGACAGCACCGGGATGAGCGGAGACGAAGCGGGCGAGTTCGCGGAAGAAGGCGAGACCCGGTTCGTCGGCGACAATATGGTGGGAGAGGATGCCGATGGGCTCGTCCCGGTCGGCCGTTCCCAGGCGCCGGGCGCGAAGATGAGCGGCGATGTCGTCCAGCACCTCCGCCTCGCCGCGAAAGCCGCGATGGGTGCGCCAGGCGACCGGATCGACATGGGCGTTGGTCTCGAACGGGCCCCGGCGCGGGCGGAAAACGGAGAGACCCCGCCAGCCCGCCGCTGGCAGCCGCGCAGCCAGCGCCGGGTCGATCCGGTTCCAGGGCGGCACGAGGACCGGCAGGAAGCGCCGGCCGTAGAGCGCCCGCAGCCGCTCACGGCCCCTCTCCAGCTCGGCCAGCATGGTTTCCTGCGGCCTGTGGGGACCGAATTCGGCCTTCTTCTCCGCCGGGCCCGCATGGTTTTCGTGCCGCCATCCGTGCTGGAGGATCGCGCCCGGCAGGTCCGCGGCGGCTTCCGCCGGGACGACCGCGAGCGCAAAAGGAACGCCGTCCAACGCTTCGACCAGCCGTTCCAGCGCGGGCGACCGGGCGGCGGCATCGTCATCGCGCCACCAGAAGTCCGCGGGCTCCGGCCAGAGGTCGAGCTCGTCGGCCAGCGCCTGCCAGGGGTCAGCGGCCATCGAGGTCCTGCAACAGCGCGATTGTCGCCGGGATGCCGCCGAGATCGATGCCGGCCGCGGACAAGGGCGGGCCGGCGAGCGCCCTGTCTATGGCAGCGGCCAGACGTTCCGGGGAAAGCTCGTCCTCGGCCACGACCTGCAGGGCGCCCCGTTCGGCAAGCGCACCGGCGCGCAGGGTCTGTTCGCTCTCATGCCCGCCTGCATAGGGCGCCACGACGGCGCGGAGGCCGGCGGCCAGCACTTCCATGACCGTGTTGTAGCCGCCCTGCGAGACGGAAAGATGCGCGCGGCCGAGCAAAGCCTGGAAATCGGGCCGCGCGCGCTCGACGACCGTGCCCGCCGGCGCAGCCTGCGCAAGCTCGGAAAACACGGTCTCCGGCAGTCCTTCGCCGACGAGGAAACGCCAGCTGCGGTCGCGCGCGGTGGAAAGCGGACGGGCCGCCAACGCGGCGCGCAGCAGCGGCTCGCCAACCGCCCCGCCGCCCGCGGAGACCAGAACCTCGCCCTCGCCGTCACCGCAAGGCGGGGCCTCTACCGGGTCCACCGTGTAGCCGGTATAGCGCACGAGCGGCGCAATCTCGTCGAGGCCCGGAAAGGTCACATCGAACGGCACGAAGGCCGGGTCGCCGTGGACCAGCACCAGATCGTACCAACGCTTCACCCGCTCCAGCATCTCGCCGATGCGCTCGGGCTTGTCCGGCTCGACCAGAATGTCGCGCACCGAGGAGACGGTCGTGCAGCCGTCCGCCCTGGCCCGCGCCAGCAGCGGCTCCAGCTCGAAGCGCAATTGCCGGCGGCCGAAGGGGAAGAGCTCCGTAACCAGAACATCAGGCCGCGCCGCCTCATAGGCCGCGAACAGCACCGCCCTCCGCCCGTCGCGCCAGTCATCGTCGATGGGGCGGTCCCGCTCGTCCGCCAATTGCTTGAAATAGCGGTCCACGGCGCGCACCGGCGGAAGCTGCACCAGCTTCGCCGCGCCGGGGTCGGCGCCGGGCACCGGCAGGCCGCCCGTGGCGACGACCGTTTCCATGCCGGCAGCAGCGGTGGCCCTCGCCAACGACAGCGTGCGGCGCAGATGGCCGATGCCGAGCAGGTGCTGAACCCAGAAGAAGACCTTCATCGGAAGGCCTGCACATCGAGACAGCGGAGCCGCAGCCGTCCGCCCGGCGCGACTTCGAACAGATGCGCCGCCGGCGAGGAGAGAGCGCGGGGCGGCCGCTCCAGCATGTCCCATCCGGCGGCTGTCGCGTAGAGCGCGCGAATCACGCCGCGATGCGCGACCGCGACCGTCGGCCGGCCGCGCCGCGCAATGTCCTTAAGCCAGGGCCCGAGCCGGCGCTGGACCATGCGCGGGCTCTCGCCGCCGGGCGGCAGGAAGTCGAGCCCGCGCGCCTCGTTCGCCGCCATCGCGGGCCCGAGCTCGGCGCGGAGCTCCGCCAGCCGGCGTCCCTCCCAATCGCCCCAGTCCATCTCGATGAGCGCCGGCGCGCACGGAACCGCGCCGCCGGCCAGCACTGCCGCGGTGCGCCGCGCACGGGCAAGCGGGCTCGCCGCCCAGTCGAAGGAGGAGAAGGCCGGCGGCAGCCTCCAGCCCGCGACCTCCGCCACGCCTTCGGCGTCGAGGGGAATGTCGCGCCGCCCCTGAACCCGCCTTTCCCGGTTCCAGGCGGTGGGGCCGTGCCGGATGAGGGCGAGCAGCGTCACGCCAGCGCCGCCGCCGCCTGGGCGATGTCGTGGCGCGCGAGCACGCGCTTCCTGGCCGCCCTGCCCATTTCGCGGCGGCGGTCCGGGTCGGTCAGCAGCGCCCGTAGGCCGTCGGCGAAAGCGGTCGCATCGCCCGCCGGCGCCAGCAGCCCCGTTTCCCCATGCGCGACCACGGCCGGCACGCCGTCTGTCGCCGCCGCCACGACCGGCAGGCCGGCGGCTGAAGCTTCCAGCAGAGCCATGCCGATGGCCTCGCGCTCCGCCGGCCAGACGAAGAGGTCCGCATTGGCCAGGATGGCGGGCAATTCCGCTTCGTTCCGCCGGCCGAGCCAGCAGGTACGCCCGGCCGGCAGCGCCGCCTCGACCTGCTCGCGCGCCGGCCCGTCGCCCACCACGAGCAGCCGCCAGGGCAGGTCGTCCAGGGCCGCCAGCGCCGCGCCCAGCCTGCGGTATGAGGCCAGCTTGGCGCCCTCGCGCATCATCGCGACTGTCACCAGCAGAGGCGGGTCGCCCTGGCAGGACGCCGCCCGCCAGGCCGAGGCATCCAGAAACGGCGCCAGGTCGATGAGGCGGTCCGGCGAGGTGAGCGGCGCGAGGCAGGCGCGGTCGTTCGGGTTGAGGCAGAAGAGGCGGTCGGCGCGGGCTATCGCGTCCTCCACCGCGCGATGCCCGATATCCCAGGGGCCGCCGGCCCGCTTCGGCGCATGCGAGGCTTCGGCCACCCAGTAGGCCGCGCCGCGCGCCGCCGCCAGGCGGGGGCCGAGCCAGTCCGGCGCCTTGTAGTAGAGGTGGTAGGTGAACCAGACATCGAAGGCGGGCAGGCGCGCCTCCAGACGCTTGGCGAGCCTGCCCCCGAGCGCCCGGAGACGTTGCTGGCGGCAGGGGTCGCCCCGCTTGTCCAGCGGGCGGAAGCGCGAGGCGAGGAAAGCGTCGTGGCCCGCCGCCTCCAGCGCGCGCATGAAGAGGCGCGCAATCTGCCTATCGCCCGAAGGAACGGGATGGTCGGGCGGTTTCAGCGGCGCATGGAACGCAATGCGCATGGCGGCGCCTCGAAGCGCTCTGCCAGCCGGTCGATGCCGGCCTCGAAAGAAAAGGCCGTGCGGACGCGCGCATGGGCCGCGCGGCCCATGGCGGCCCTATCCGCCGGGTTGCGGATGAGCGCGGCGAGCGCCGCCGCAAGGGCCTGCGGGTCCTCCGGCTCGACCAGCAGGCCGGTCTCGCCGGCGCGCACGAACTCAGGCACCGCCGAGACCCGCGTGGAAACCGCCGGCAGGCCCTGCGAGGCCGCCTCCATCAGCACATTGGGCAGGCCGTCGCGGTCGCCATCGGGGGCAATCCGGCAGGCGAGCGCGAAGAGGTCCGCCTTGCGGAGTTCCTCCACCACCCTGTCCTGCGGCTGCGCGCCGAGGAACCGGGCCGGCAGACCGGCCGCTGCCCGCTCCAGCCGCCCGGCGAGCTTGCCGCCGCCGATATGCACGAAGCGCCAGTGCAGCTCCGGCGGCAGCAGGCGCAACGCGGCGAACAGCGTGTCGTAGCCCTTCTTCTCCACCGCGCGGCCGACCGACACGATGACCGCGGGCCGGTCCGGGTCGCTGCCGTCGGGCGCGTCGCGCTCCGGCGGCGGGGGGAACCGGCCGAGATCGAGGCCGTGATAGACCAGCATCACCCGCTCCGGCGCCGCCGCGAGCGACCTGAGATGCTCCGCGCCGGCGCTCGTGCAGGTCGTGAGCCATTCGCACCCGGCGAGCTTCTCGCGCTTCTCCCATTCGGGCGTCGTCCAGATGTCCTTGGCATGGGCCGAGCAGGACCAGGGCAGGCCGGTCATCAGGCTTGCATAGCAGGCGACCGAGGCGGGCGTGTGCAGGAAATGCACATGGAAGCGCTCGACGTCCCCCGGCAGTTCCGCCGCCAGCACCGCTGCCTGGGCGAAGCGCCGCCCCCGGTTCGGCGTCGGGTCGCGCCGCCAGTCGCGGAGCCAGACGGCGCGTGCGGCACGGTAGCCCGGCAGGCGACGCGCGCGGCGCCATCCCAGCCAGACGCGGCGCGGCTCTTCATGGACATATTCCGGCAGGTAGTGGACCGGCGCCGCGATCCGCTCATGCATCGGGTGGCGGGCCGGATCGGTCGGGCGGCGCAGCGAGACGATGCGCTGCGCGACCCCGCGTTCCTCCAGGCCCAGGATTTCCTGCGCGATGAAAGTCTCGGAGAGGCGCGGCCAGCCCTTGACGACGGTTGCGACGGTCAAGGCTGCACGAGCCTGAGCGGCTCCACCGCCGGCCGCTCCAGCGCCCGGTCGGTGAGCCGCGCAATGCTCTCCACGCCGTCCATGAGGCCCGGCACGACCACCTCGGACGGCCGGTTCTGGAGGGCGAGGCCGCGGATCGCGCTCGCCATGGCGCGGGTGTCGGCAAGGTAGTCGGGGTCGAGCATCCGCACGAGGCCGAGTTCCTGCGCGCGTTCGGCACGGATGCGCTGCTCCAGCCGGGGCCGGGTGCGCGGCACGATGACGGCCGGCTTGTCGAGCGACAGGATCTCGCAAAACGTGTTGTAGCCGCCCATCGCCACCACGCCGGAGGCCCGCTCCATCAGGGCTTCCAGATGCGCGTCGAACACGAGTGTCGAGACCTGCGGCAGCGCCGCCGCCCGCCGGCGGAACTCCGCCTGGCGCTCCGAGGGCATGAACGGCCCGAACACCAGCACGGCCCGCCACGGCATCGGGCCGGCATGTTCATAGGCGCGAAGAACCCAGTCGATCAGCTCGTCGCCGTCGCCGCCGCCGCCGGCCGTCACCAGCACGAAGGGTTCGTCCGCCGCGCATTCGGCTTCCGGAGACAGCGGCGCGTCCGGCACGCCGCGCGGCAGATAGCCGGTATAGACCGCCTTGCGCTGCACCTTCTCCGGCAGGCCCAGCCCCTCCAGCGGGTCGCAGATCTGCGGCAGGCCGTATATCCAGATTTCGTCGTAGAGGCGCGAGAGCGCCGGAGCGACATTCTTGCGTTCCCATTCCGGCGCCAGCATTTCCGGCTCGTCCATCACGTCGCGCAGGCCGAGTATGAGGCGCGTGCCCCGCTGGCGCAGGATGTCCAGCGTCTCGGCCACCTCGCCGCGCAGGCCGAGCGGCTCCTTGTCCACCAGGAACAGGTCCGGATCGAAGATCTCCGCCGTGTGGCGGATGATCGAGGCGCGCATGGCCAGCGTCTCTTCGGGGGCCATGTTGAGATTGAGCGGGGTGTAGTCGCCGTTGCGCAGCTTGATCATGCCCGGCACGCGGACGAAATCGACGCGGGTGCGGAAGTCGAAGCTGCCGATGATCGGCGAGCCCGACAGGATCAGCACCGAGAGGTCCCGGCGCCGGCCGACCAGCGCATGCGCGATCGTCCGGCAGCGGCGCAGATGGCCGAGCCCGAAGCTGTCATGGCTGTAGATGAGGATACGCTTGCCTCTCATGGGACCGACTATCGCATATCTCCGGCGCTGCTGCTCCATTGAATGTCGTGTGCGCAGGCCGCACTTTCAATTGCGTCCGACAGGTCCATGATGCGCGCCTCCGGTCGAGGCGCGGGAGCAGCCGGCATGGAAAAGACGATCTACGGCTTCGTGTTCCGCCACAGTCTGGCGCAGCAGCTCTTCCTGCTCGCGCTCACCGTGGCGTCTTTTCCGGTGCTCTACGTTTCGCTCGAACTGCCCAAGCAGATCATCAACGACGCCATCAGCGGCTCGGGCTTCCCCCGGTCGCTGCTGGGGCTGGAGCTCGGGCAGATCGAGTATCTGATGGTGCTGAGCTTCGCCTTCCTCGGCCTCGTGCTGCTGAACGGCGCCTTCAAATTCGCCATCAACACCGGCAAGGGCCGCCTCGGCGAACGGCTGCTGCGGCGCCTGCGCTACGACCTCTATTCGCGCCTGCTGCGCTTCCCGCTGCCGGTCTTCAAGCGCACCGGCCAGGGCGAGATCATCCCGATGGTGACGCAGGAGGTGGAGCCGCTCGGCGGCTTCATGGGCGATGCGCTGGCCCAGCCGGTCTATCAGCTCGGCATCCTGGTCACCATCGGCGCCTTCATGCTGATCCAGGAGCCGATTCTGGGCCTGGCGGCGCTCGCGCTCTACCCCTTCCAGATGTATGCGATCCCGAAGCTCCAGCGCCGGGTCACCGCGCTGGCGAAGCAGCGCGTGCAGCATGTGCGGCGGCTGTCCGACCGGATCGGCGAGTCGATCTCCACCATCGAGGCCGTCCACGCCGATGACGGCTCCAACCGGCTGCGCGCCGACATCGCCAACCGCCTCGGCGGCATATACGACATCCGCTTCGAGATCTTCCGCCGCAAGTTCTTCATCAAGTTCCTCAACAACTTCCTGGCCCAGCTCACCCCCTTCTTCTTCTATTCCATCGGCGGCTACCTGATCATCGAGGGCCGGCTCAGCTTCGGCGCCATGGTCGCCGTGCTCGCCGCCTACAAGGACATGTCCGCGCCCTGGAAGGAGCTGCTCGCCTACTACCAGCAGCAGGCCGACGCGCGCATCAAATACGACCAGGTCGTCCAGCAGTTCGACCCGCCCGGCATGATCGACGAGGCGCTGCAGGTGGAGGAGGCGGAGGCCCTGCCGGAGATCGGGCCGGACAGCCGGCTCGCCTTCGAGAACGCGGCCTATGCCGAGGACGAGATTTCCCAGCCCGTGCGCAGCGCCACACTCTCCCTCGGCCTCGACGAGCATGTCGCGATTGTCGGCCCGAGCGGCGGCGGCAAGGAGGAGCTGGGCCTGCTCGCGGCCCGGCTGGCGGTCGTCACCGGCGGGCGCGCGCATCTGGACGGCACCGCGCTCGCGGAGCTGCCGCAGGCCGTGTTCGGGCGCCGGGCGGCCTATGTCGGGCCAAGCGCCAGCCTCTTCAACGCGAGCCTGCGCGAAAACCTGCTCTTCGGCCTGCGCCACCGGCCGCTGCGGCCCGCCGAAGCCGGCCCCGAGGAGGCGGCCCGGCGCGAGGCCCGCGCGGCCGAGGCCCGGCGCTCCGGCAACAGCGAGGAGGACATCGGCGCGGACTGGGTGGACTACGAGGCCGCGGGCGCCGCCCCGGGCGAGGAGATGGTGCGCCGCATGGTGGAGGTGCTGACGGCCGTCGGCCTCGACGACGACCTCTACACGCTCGGCCTGCGCGGCGTGCTGGACGGGGACGCCCATGCCGGCCTCGCCGGGCGCGTGCTGGAGGCGCGAAAAGCGCTCCGCTCGCGCCTCGACGCGGCGGACGCCGCAGCCCCCCTCGAGCCCTTCGACGCCGACGCCTACAATGTCAACGCCACGCTCGCCGAGAACCTGCTGTTCGGCGCGCCCATCGGACCGGCCTTCCAGGTGGAGAACCTTGCGGGCCATCCCTTCGTGCGCGGCGTGCTGGAGGAAGCGGGCCTGCTCGACCGGCTGGAGGGCATCGGCCTCCAGGTGGCGAAGATCATGGTGGAGCTGTTCGCCGACATCGACCCCGGCCACGAGCTCTTCCAGCAGTTCTCCTTCATCGACGCCGACGACCTGCCCGACTTCCGGGCGATCGCCGCGCGCGCCGACCGGCTGGGGCTGGAGGGGCTGGAGGCGGAGGAGCGGGAGCGGCTGCTCGGCCTGCCCTTTCTGCTGATCCCGGAGCGCCACCGCCTCGGCCTCATCGACGACGCCATCCGCGCCGACCTGCTCACCGCGCGCCGCCTCTTCCGCGAGCGCCTGCCGGAGGCGGACCGCGCCTCGGTCGAGTTCTTCGACGCGGACCGCTACACGGCGCGCGCGAGCCTCCAGGACAACATCCTGTTCGGGCGCATCCGCCACGGCCAGGCCCACGGCGCGGCGCGGGTGAGCGCGCTGCTCGGCGAGGTCGTGGACGAGGTCGGCATCCGCGACGCCGTGATGGAGGCGGGGCTCGCCTTCCAGGTCGGCATCGGCGGCAGCCGCCTCACCCAGACGCAGCGCCAGAAGCTCGCCTTCGCCCGCGCACTGCTGAAGCGCCCGGCGCTGCTGGTGGTCAACATGGCGACCGCGGGCGTCGAGCGGGTGGCGCGCGAGATGCTGTTCCTCGCCGCCCGCACGGCGATGGAGGGGCGCGGCATCGTCTGGGTGCTGGAGGCGCCGGAGCTGGCGGAGAGCTTCCCGCGCATCGTCGCGGTCGAGGAGGGCCGCACGGTGGAGGACGGGACTTACGAGGCGCTGAGGGAGGCCGGCGGCCCGTTCGCCCGGCTCCTCAGGCAGTAACGAGGAGGAAGGGACCCATGGCGCTCAACGAGGAAGTCGAGGCGCTCCGCGCCATCCCGCTGTTTCAGCGCATCGAGGCGTCGAAGCTGCGCCTGCTCGCCTTCACCAGCGAGCGGGTGCGCTTCGAGCCGGGCGACCTCGTGGTGAAGCAGGGCGATATCGGCGACGCCGCCTATATCGTGCTGGAGGGCGCGGCCGAGGTGCTGGTGGACACGCCCCAGGGGCCGCTCAAGGTCGCCGATGTCGGCCGCAACGACATTGTCGGCGAGATCGCGATCCTGATCGACGTGCCGCGCACCGCCACCGTGCGCGCGGTGGAGGCCGTGACGGCGCTGCGCATCTCCAAGGAGCTGTTCTTCCGCCTGGTGGCGGAGTTCCCGCAAATGGCGGTCGAGATCATGCGCGAGCTCGCCCACCGCCTCGACCGGACCACCAACGACCTCCGCGAAGCCCGCGCGCAGCTGGCCGCGGGGTGAGCGGGGGCGGTCATGGCCATTGCTGTCCGGCCCGGACCGACGCCCGGCGTCCCGACCCTCTTCCTGTCATGCGCTCTCCTCGTCATGCCCGGACTTGTTCCGGGCATCCACTGCCGCCGCCATGGCCCCGAGGGAGATGCCCGGAACAAGTCCGGGCATGACGGAGGGGGCGTCCGGGGTGCCCCCTGCTTCCGCGGGGGCAGGCGGGGCGCGGCGGCCGAAGGGACGCGGAGCGCCCCGGCATGACGCGGCTCGACAGCGCCATCCGCCGCCTCGAGGCCCAGCGCGCCTGCCTCGACCGGGCGGCGGCGCTCATCCGGGGCGTGCCCGGCCCGGTGCTGGAGCTCGGCCTCGGCAACGGGCGCACCTACGACCATCTCCGCGCCCGCCTGCCCGGCCGCGACATCTTCGTGTTCGAGCGCGCGCCGGCCGCCCATCCCGACTGCACCCCGCCCGAAGACCGCCTCATCGTGGGCGACTTCCTCGAAACCCTCGGACAAGTCCGCCTGCCCGCCCCCGCCGCCCTCGTCCACGCCGACATCGGCACCGGCGACAAGGCCGCCTCGCTGGCGCTGGCGAGGGCGCTGGCCCCCCTCCTCCCCCGCCTGACGACCCCCGGCGCCGTGCTCGCCGCCGACCAGCCCATGCCGCTCCCCGGCTGGACCGAGGAGCCGCTGCCGGAGGGCGTTGCGCCGGGCCGCTACCGCCTCTACCGGCGGGCGGCGGGGGGCTGAGCGGCGGGCGATCCCTCGATACGCGGCTGGCGCCGCTACTCGGGATGAGGGATTTGCCGGGCCCGCCCCCATATCGTCATGCCCGCCCCCCATATCGTCATGCCCGGACTTGTTCCGGGCATCTCCCTCGGGACCATCGCGGCGGCCGTATGGATGGCCGGAACAAGTCCGGCCATGACGGGAAAAGGGCATGACGATGGGGACGAGCGGAGCCCCGCACCGCGAATTTCCGCATAAATTCCTCAAACAGCTTGCACTCTGCCCGTTTGTTCCCTATATACCCCCGAAACCCGCGCCAACCCGGGGAGGCAAGACGATGACGTGGATATGAGCCGGCGCGCCCGGCGGCGCCTCGCGACGGACCTTCGAGCAGTGTCAGGGGACACGGACGCTCAACCGACAGGACAGGTGCGTCCGGCGGGCGGCGGCGCGGCGCTCCGGGTCGTTGGACCTGCAACGAATCCGGGGCGGGCGGCGGGGCGGAATCGGCTCCGGTTGGCTCACCAATCTGAAACGGAGCGGCGCGGCGGCGCCGCAAGGAACGGCGATGGAAAGGAGGACGGACAGCATGACGGACGGACTGGGAGGCCGGAGGCCGGGCAAGGCGGTGGGCGAGGACCTGCGCCGCCGGGCGGTGGCGGCGGTGCTGGAGCGGGGCATGAGCTACCGCAAGGCGGCGCGGAAATTCGAAGTGAGCGAGACCAGCGTGCTCCGCTGGGTCCGGCGCTTCCGGGCGCGCGGCGATATCCGGGCGTACAGGCAGGGCGGCCGCGAGTCGCGGATCGAACGGGTGCGCGAAAGGGTTTTCCGGCTGCTGGAGCAGCGGCCGGAGATCAGCGGCCGGGCCTTGCAGGCCGCGCTCGCCGGGGAGGGCCTCGTCTTCGGCACCGCCACCGTGCAGCGCTTCCTGAAACGCCACGGCCTGGACACCAGGACGCGCCTCGCGGCGCGGCGGGGCTGACACCGGCGGCGCAGGAGCGGCGGGCCGAACACCCGGAGCGCCGCTTGACCGCGCGCCCCGACCTGTCATATTGACAGGTAGTGAACGCCGCTTCGCTCATCCCCTTCCCGAATGCGCGGCAAACCGCGTCTTCGGCCGCCCGGCTGGCGGAGCGCGTGCATGCGCTGGCGGCGGACAGCTTCAATGTCCGCATGGGCGAGCCGCATTTCCGGGAGAGCATGACGAAGCGGGGCATCGACATGCGCTCGGTCCTGGAGGTTCTGCGGACCGGCCGGGCCGTCGGTTCCCCGGAACTGGACGAGTATGGGGACTGGCGGATCAGGCTGCGCCGCAGGGTGGCGGGCAGGCGCGTTCACGTCGTGGTGGCCGTATGCGCCGACCATGTGGAATGCATCACAACCTGGTAACGCGGCGCCGGCCGCCGGAGCGAGGACATGAATGAAGGATACCATTATGTGGAGTGCGGCCTGGACGACGTGTATCTGGCGAACGGTTTCGAGAGGATCGAATCCGCGCGCGGGACAAGCGTCGCGATCAGGGACATAGACGCGCTCCACCGCGTCATCGGCGGCCATCTCTGCCGGCGCAAGAAGGAGTTGAACGGAAAGGAAATCCGGTTCCTGCGCCGCGAAATGCTCATGTCGCAGGCCACGCTCGCGCACCTGCTCGATGTCGGCGAGCAGACCGTCCACCGGTGGGAAACGGACAAGACCGCCATGAGCGGCGCGGCCGAATCCCTGTTGAGGCTCCTCTATGCCGAACATGCGCTCGGAACGAAGGGGCGCATCAGGGACCGGCTGAAACGGATCGCCGACCTCGAAGACGAAATGGACCGCAACCGCGAAATGACCTTCAGGCTCATGGCGGACAAGGACGCCCTGTGGGAACTGGCCGCCGCGTGACGGGGCGACGGTCGCGGGTCGGGGAGGAGAGCCGATGACCGACTGGACGACATGCCCGGCGGTGGAACGAACGCCGGGAAAGGTCAGCGGCGCGTGGGTCTTCGCCGGCACGCGGATTCCCCTGTTCGCGCTTTACGAAAACCTGGCCGCCGGCGCGACGGTCGAGGATTTCGTCGAGTGGTTCCCGGGCGTCGATGAGGAGTAGGTTCGCGCCGTGCTCGAACACGAAGCCCGGGCGTTGAGAACGGACCTGGCGCGGTGAAGCTGCTGTTCGCCCGAGGAACGCCCGCCCCGGCTGTTCCTCGCCCGAAGACCGCCTCATCGTCGGAGACTTCCTCGAAACCCTCCTCCAAGTCCGCCTGCCCGTCCCGCAGCCCTCGTCCGTGCCGCCGCCCAGCTGGACAGAAGAGCCGCCACCGGAGAGCGCCGCGCCGCAGCGCTATCGATTGCACTAGCCGGGCGGGAGGCTGACCGGCGGGCGTAATCAGCGGCCGCGTCGCTTGCCTTCGCCTCTTAGGCGATCATATTTACTCTCCTGACCCCATGGGAAAGTGCTAAGACGGAAGCGCTTGACACATGGTGAAATGCCATTCATAGTCTTCATTCAATCAATTTTCTCGGAGCTTACGGGCTTGTCCGCGCCTAATCAACGTCAATTCCCTCTGCACGCACCCGATCAGGTCGGCGGTGTACGAAATCTCTCTGCAACATTTAGACGTCTATATTACCATCTCTATTCCAACAGTAATGTTAGCCGTGCTGAGCGTATCATCGACGATTTATCACTTATACTCCTACTCAAACTTGCATCCGAAGATGCGGACGATGATTATCCCATTAACGTCTTTTTGTCCAAGAAAAAAACTGCTCAACAACTATTATTGCCCTACCTGAAGAACAACTTTCCCGAATTAATTCGACCAAATCAACACTTTCACTTAAACGATCAAGCGCTTCGCCTAGCACTCACTGATCTCGCCACGGTAAGACTGAAAAACTCCCCCGCGCATGTCTTAGGCGAAGCATTCCAGGCGCTTATTGGCCCACAATTACGGGGTGACAAGGGACAATTTTTCACTCCACGCTCCTTGGTCTCGGCTATCGTCACCATTTTAGATCCGCGCCCGTCCGAACTTGTCATTGATCCCGCATGCGGAACCGGAGGATTCCTTATTGAGACTCGTGCACACCAAACTCGCTTTCCCTCTCAAGATGCGACTACTGGTATGTTGTTTGGCGTAGATAAA
>JAPOZD010000351.1 GCA_026706245.1 Alphaproteobacteria bacterium | reverse complement strand
CACCCCCGAAGCGCCGGCGACCGCACTGCTGGCCGTGGCCCTGATGGCGCTAACCCGAGCCGAGGGAGTCGGCCCGAGGCTCGCGGCGCGCATCGTCAACGAGCTGAAGGGCAAGGCCGAGATGCCGGCCGCGCCGCTCGCATCCATACCCGGCGCCGCGGGGGCCGGCGGCGGGGACGAGCTGCTTTCGGCGCTGGTCAATCTCGGCTACGGGCGCTCCGAGGCGCTTACGGCGGCGGCGGCGGCCAGGCATAGCCTTGGCAAGGAAGCCGCCTTTGACGACCTAGTCCGGGCGAGCCTTCGGGAGCTTGCCGGGTGACGGAGGACCGCAGCGTCATGCCGGATCGCCGGCCCGGAGACCGCGATGTCGCGCTCCGCCCGGAAACGCTGGACGAGTTCGTCGGCCAGGAACGCCTCAGGCGGAACCTGAAGGTTTTCATCGACGCGGCCAGAGCGCGCGGCGAGGCGCTGGACCACGTGCTGTTCGTCGGGCCTCCGGGCCTCGGCAAGACGACGCTGGCCCAGATCGTCGCCCGCGAACTGGGCGTCGGCTTCCGCGCGACTTCCGGCCCGGTCATCCTGCGCGCCGGCGACCTTGCGGCCCTGCTCACCAACCTCCAGCCGCGCGACGTGCTGTTCATCGACGAAATCCACCGCCTGAACCCGGCGGTCGAGGAAATCCTCTATCCGGCGCTGGAGGACTGCCAGCTCGACCTGATGATCGGCGAAGGACCGGCCGCGCGCTCGGTGCGCATCGACCTGCCGCCCTTCACCCTGGTCGGCGCCACGACGCGCGCCGGCCTGCTGACCACGCCGCTGCGCGAACGCTTCGGCATTCCGCTGCGGCTCGAATTCTACGAGCCGGAGGAACTGGCGCGGATCGTGGCGCGCGCCGCCGGGCTGCTCGGAATTCCGGCAAGCGAGGCCGGCGCGCTGGAGATCGCGCGGCGTGCGCGCGGCACGCCGCGGATCGCCGGGCGTCTTCTCCGCCGGGTCCACGACTTCGCGGCCGTCGCCGGCCGCGGCGAGATCGACGGCGTGGCGGCGGACGCCGCGCTCGTGCAGCTGGAGGTGGACCGGCTCGGCCTCGACGCAATGGACCGGCGCTATATGCGGTGCCTTGCAGACGCCTATGGCGGCGGCCCGGCCGGCGCCGAAGCCCTTGCCGCCACGCTCGCCGAGCAGCGCGACGTGCTGGAGGAGGTGGTAGAGCCCTATCTCATCCGGGAGGCGCTGGTGCTGCGCACGCCGCGCGGGCGCATGCTCTCGCGCCAGGGCTGGGAGTGTCTCGGCCTCACGCCGCCCCGGAGCGCGGCGGACCTGTTCGATGGAGCATGACCCCGAGGACGGGCGGCCCTGCCGGGAGGACCATGTCTTCCCGGTCCGGATCTACTACGAGGACACCGACGCGGGCGGCATCGTCTATCACGCCGCCTATCTGCGCTTCTCCGAGCGCGCGCGCACCGAGCTGCTTCGAGAGCTGGGCTACAGCAATCGGTCCGTTGCGTTCGCCGTGGTCGATTGCACGATCCGCTACCACCGGCCCGCCAGGCTCGACGATGCGCTGGAAGTGCGCACGCGGGCGACGGGCGCCGGCGGCGCGACATTATCGCTGGCGCAGAGTATATGGCGGGCCGGCGAGCTGCTGGTGACGATTCGCATCCGCATCGCCAGACTCGGCGAAAACGGTCGCCCCAAGCGGCTCCCGGCGCAGTTGCGCCATGTTTTTGCCCAATTGCAGGGCGACATCATGGGGGAAGGTTAGACAGTCCATGGACGATTCACTGGTGCAAGGTCTGGTCACGGGTTCGCTTGCGGCGACTGACACCCTGTCCCCGTTCAGCCTGTTTCTGCAGGCCGATCTTGTCGTCAAGGCGGTGATGGTCGTGCTGCTGGTCGCCTCCGTCATGTCCTGGGCGATCATTTTCGACAAATGGCGCCGGATGCGCCGCCTCAACCGCGACGCCGGCAGGTTCGAGGAGCTGTTCTGGTCGGTCGCCTCCCTCGAGGACCTGCATGCCCAGACCAACCACCAGGACCGCGACCCGATGAGCTGCGTGTTCGGCGAAGCGATGCTGGAGCTCCAGGGCTCGCTCGGCAGCGGGACGCTCAGGGACGCGGCCGCCCGCGATGCACTGCAGGTGCGGGTCGAACGGGTGATGACGGTCGAGGCCGGCCGCTGGATGGACCGAATCGAGCGGCACATGATGTTCCTCGCTTCGGTCGGCTCGGTCTCGCCGTTCATCGGCCTCTTCGGCACGGTCTGGGGCATCATGAACAGCTTCGCCGCCATAGCGGCGTCCAAGCAGACCAACCTCGCCGTCGTGGCGCCGGGCATCGCCGAAGCGCTGTTCGCCACCGCGCTCGGGCTGGTCGCCGCAATCCCGGCGGTCGTCGCCTACAACAAGTTCTCCAACGATATCACCCGCTATGGCGCGCGGCTCGACGGGCTGGTGGCCGACGTCGTCACCGTCACCTCGCGCGAACTTTCGGAGGCCGGGTGAGATGGCTGCCTGGCTGGGAGGACCGGGCCGGAGCGGGCGCAGATACCGCCCGATGAGCGAGATCAACGTGACGCTGGTCGTGTTCATGATAACCGCCCCGCTGCTCACCGTCGGCGTGCCGGTGGACCTGCCGGAGACCGAGGCGGCGCAGTTGACCGACCGCGACGAGCCGCTGGTGGTCAGCGTCGATGCCGAGGGCAAGGTCTATATCCAGGAAACCGAAGTGGGTCTGGACGGGCTCGCGGCGAAGCTGCGCGCGGTCATGGGCGCGCGGCAGGACACGTTCGTCTATGTCCGCGGCGACCGCGCCATCGACTATGGACGGGTGATGGAGGTCATGGGCGCGCTTGCTGCGGCGGGCTTCGACAAGGTGTCGCTGATGGCGGAGGTGCCGCGCGCGGGGTCTTCGCCGTGAGCCATTCGAGCCTGATTCTCTCGACGCTTGCCCATATTGGCCTGCTCATCCTGGCCGCGGTGGGCCTGCCAGCGCTGCACGATCCGCCGGACCCGTTCGAGATGGCGGTCCCGGTTACGGTCACTATGGTGAGCGAACGCACGGAAGCGAAAGCGCCTCTGCCGCCACCGGAGCCCTTGCCGCCGGAAGCGCCGCCGGAACCTGAACCGGTCGCAGCCGAGCCTCCGCCTGTCGAAACCCCACCCATCGAGACACCGCCGGCGGACCCGCCGAAACCGGAAGAGCCGGTGGAGGTGGCGGCGCTTACCCCCGAGCCGCCGAAGCCGGAACCGTTGCTGCCCGAGCCGGAACCGCTGCCGCCTGAGCCCGAGTCGGTAGCCGCTCCGCTGCCCCCGAGCCCGCCGGAGCCCGAGCCGGAGCCGCCGGCGTCCGACCCGAAGCCGGCGCCCCTGCCGCAACGCCCGCCGCAGCAACAGGCGCGGGCCAAGGCGCCGCCCAAACCTCCGGAACCCGCGCCCGATCCTCCGCCGCTGCCGCAGATCGCGCCCAAGGACCCGCCCGACGAACTGGCGGCATTGCGCAAGGCCGCGAGCGGGAACGACCTCGACAAGCTCAGAAGCGCGCTCGCGAACAAGACCCCGGTTCCCGTCGAAGAGGCCGAGGAGGCGGTGTTCACCGTCTCGGAGAAGCACCGGCTTTTCCGGCAGCTTTCCCGCTGCTGGCAGACGATCCCCGGCCTCGCGCCCTCCGAACGCCATATCGTCGTCCTCCAGGTCGAACTCGGCCCGGACCGGCGCGTCACCTCGGTCAAGACGGTAGACGGCCAGAGCAGCCGCAGCTACCGCGCCGCGCAGGAGCGCGCGAGACGCGCGCTTGGCCACCCGTTCTGCGAGCAGCTTGATGTGCCTCCGGGCAAGATAGCGCTCTGGAAGTCGTTGACCCTGCGGTTCGACCCGCACCGAATGCAATAGACGAGGAGGCCTGCGACCATGCTGCTCCCGTTTCTCCGCCTTGTCCTGCTCCCCATGTTCTTCGCGGCCGCGTTGCCCGCAACGGCACAGGTGACAATCGACATTACCGAGGGCGTTCCCGATCCGGTGCCGGCCGCGATCGTGCCGTTCACCGGCGCAGACAGGGAGGCCGCCCGTTTCGGGGACGACATCGCCAATGTCATCAGCGCCGACCTGGAGCGGTCCGGCCTCTTCCGCGCCATTTCCGAGGAGGCGTTCCTTTCCCGCCCGGAAGACGCTGACCTTCGCCCGAATTTCAACAATTGGCGCGTTATAGGCGCCCATCTGCTGGTCGTCGGCAAGACCTCGATGCAGCCGGACGGCCGCCTGCATGCCCTGTTCCGGCTCTGGGACGTGCTCACCCAGCAGCAGGTTGTGGGCGTGACATACACCACCCTGCCCGAAAACTGGCGCCGCCTCGCCCACAAGATCGCCGACACCATCTACAAGGAGGTCACGGGCGAGGAAGGCTATTTCGACAGCCGCATCGTCTTCGTCTCGGAGACGGGCCCCGGGGACAAGCGCCGCAAGCGGCTGGTGCTGATGGACCAGGACGGCGCGCGCGCGCGCTACCTCACGGACGGGGCCAATCTTGTGCTGACGCCCCGCTTCTCGCCGACCAAGCAGGAAATCATCTACCTCTCCTACGACCGCCCGAACCAGCCGCCAAGCGTCCACATCCTCAACATCGATTCCGACCAGCGCGAAGCGCTCGGCCGGTTTCCCGGCATGCAATACGCACCGCGCTTCTCGCCGGACGGCAACAGCGTGCTCATTACGATGACCCGGGAAGAAGGCAACTCCGACATCTTCTCGATGGACCTCGGCACGCGCACGCTCACCCGTCTGACGCACACGGCCGGCATCGATGCGGCAGCTTCCTTCAGCCCGGACGGCTCCCGGATCGTGTTCGAGTCCAAGCGGAGCGGCACCCAGCAGCTCTATGTCATGAACGCGGACGGCTCCGACCCGCGGCGGATCAGCACCGGCAAGGGCCGGTTCGCCACGCCGGTCTGGTCTCCGCGCGGCGACCTCATCGCGTTCACCCAAATCCTGGGCGGGCAGTTCCATATCGGCACCATGCGCCCCGACGGCACCGAGGCGAGACTCCTCGATTCGGCCTACCATGCCGAGGGGCCGACCTGGTCGCCGAACGGGCGCGTGCTGGCCTATTTCAAGCAGGACAGAGCGCAGGACCGCCGCGTGGGTTATTCACCCGGTTTGTGGCAGGTCAACATCATTGGAGGCGCACCGCGCCGGATCGCGACGGAGACGGACGCATCCGACCCGGCCTGGTCGCCGATTTCCCCGTGAATGCCCTTGTGCCGCGTATCGAATGCCGCACAATTGAGCCGATTCGCGGCCGGCTGACATGCCGCGAGACCAAAGGAGGAATCGCATGTCGATGAAACTGCTGGTGCCGGCGCTGGCGCTGGTGTTCCTCGCAGCCTGCGAGACGGGCTCGAATCTGGACGACGGCAAGGCAGACGGCACGGCTGCAGCCACATCGGGCGCCCAGGCGGCCAAGCAGGACAAGGGGGTCGACTCGCAGGCGCTGGCGCCTCCGCCGGGCTCGGCGGCAGAGCTGGAACAGGTGATCGGCGACCGGGTGCATTTCGCCTACGACCAGCACGACCTCAACACGGAAGCGCAGGACCAGGTCGCGGCCTGGGCGAACTGGCTTACCGCGCATGGCGGCCTCTCGGTGGTCGTGGAAGGACACGCCGACGAGCGCGGCACGCGGGAATACAACCTGGCGCTCGGCGAACGGCGGGCCGCCGAGGTGCGCAGCTACCTGCTCGCCTCCGGCATCGACGCCAACCGGGTGCGGATCGTCAGTTACGGCAAGGAAAGGCCTGTCGCGGTCGAATCGAACGAGGAAGCCTGGGCCCAGAACCGCCGTTCGATGATGATCCTCGACTGATCGGGCGATGCGCGTTCTGGCGTTCCTGCTGCTCTGCGCCCTGCCCGCGACGGCAGCGGCGAATACTGCCGACGATACGCTGCTCCAGATCCTGAACCGGCTCGAGACCTATGAGCGCGACCTGCGCGACCTCAACAACACAGTCGAGCGGTTGCGACGCCAGGTCGACGGCCTTGAGTTGCGCATAGAGGCGCTGGAAAAGGCGGCTGCAGAGAAACCGGCCGAAACACCGGCGCCGGATGCCGACGCCGCTGCCCCGCCGGTCGCCGTGCAGGGCGAGACCGGGGCGCAGCCGCCGGGCGCGCTGCCCCAAGGCAATGCGCTGGAGTTGTACAAGCAGGGCCGGAACCTGCTGCTGCAGGCGCGGCTGCCGGAGGCCGAGCAGGTCTTCACGGCTTTCCTGGACGATTTTCCCGCGCATGAACTGGCCAACAACGCCAGGCATTGGCTTGCGACCAGTTTTGCCGGGCAGGGCAAGCACGACGCTGCCGCGCAGCAATTCCTGCTAGCGTACGAGAAGGACCCGGATGGTCCCAAGGCTCCCGACAATCTGTTGAAGCTCGGTCGGGCGTTTGCCGCGCTCGGCAAGGAAGAGGAAGCCTGCATTGCGCTGTCGCGGCTGTCGCGCAAGCACAAGCAGGCGCCGTCCGCCGTTATCGCCGCCGCCGACGCCGAGCGCCGGCGGCTGAAGTGCTGACGTCCGACCTGCCGCCTTCCGACCCGGCGTTCGATTGCGCCATCGCGGGGCTGGGCCCGTTCGAGAGGGCGCCGCGCCTCGTCGCCGCCGTTTCCGGCGGGCGCGACAGCACGGCGCTCGCCCTGATGGCCAAGGCTTGGACCGCCGCGCGCGGCGGGGAACTTCTGGCCTTCACTGTCGATCATCGCCTCAGGCCCGAGTCCGCCGATGAAGCAGCCATCGCGGGCGCCCGGCTCGCGCCTTTCGGCATTCCTCACCGCATCCTCACCCGCACCGGCCCGCTCGCCCGCGGAAACGTGCAGGCGGCGGCCCGCAAGGCGCGCTACGAGCTGCTCGCCAAAGCCTGCCGGCACGCCGGGGCCCTGCACCTGCTGCTCGGCCACCACCTGGAAGACCAGGGCGAGACTGCGGCGATGCGCGCCGAACGCGGCAGCGGCGCTCTGGGCCTTGCCGCCATGGCGCCTGTCTCCGAGCTTGCCGATATGCGCCTGCTCCGTCCGCTGCTGGAACGGCCGCGGTGGGAACTCGAGGCATATCTGGCCCGCCTCGGTGTCGAATGGATCGACGACCCGACGAATCTCGCGCCCTCATCCGCGCGGGGCCGCCTGCGCGCCGCCATGACGCCCGCGCAGCTGGCCGCGCTGGGCCGGGAGGCGGCCGCCCGCGCATCCGGGCGTCGAGAGCGGGAGGACCGCACAGCCGGTCTGCTCGCCGGGACGGTCGAGCTCCATGACAGCGGCATTGCGCGCGTCGATATTGCCCGGATGCTTGCCTCGCCGGACGGCGGGGCCGGGCTCGGCCGCCTGCTCGCGACGCTCGGCGGCAAGGTCCATCCGCCCCGCAGCGCCAGGATCGCCGGCCTCGCCGCGCGCCTCAGGGACGCGCCTGCGGCGAGCGTTCTGGGCGGCTGCGCCCTGATGCGGACCCGCACCGGCTGGTGGTGCGGGCGGGAGGCCGGGCGGATCGGGGACGTGTTGCGGCTCGGCCCTGGGGAGCGCGGCCTCTGGGACGGACGCTTCGAGGTCGTCAATCCGGGTCCGTCTCCGGTTGCGGTGGGGCGGCGGCCGCGAGCGGCGGCTGCGAAATCCCGGCCCTGGCCCGCCGCGCTCGACCGCGCCCTGCCCGCCTTCTTTTCCGAGGACGGCCGCCTGCTCGAACCAAAGGGGGCGGCATGCCATCTTGACGAAACGGCATATCCTTGTGCGACATTCCGGCCGCGCGCCCCGCTGGCGGGCCCGGGATTTGCCCTTGTTTCCAGCGGCGCAGAACTTAACTAGGATCGGAAGACCCCTTCACCATTCCACGCCGGCCGGAGGCATTTGCTGGAGACGATGGGCAAGAATATCGCGATATGGCTTGTTCTGGGCGTTCTGCTGATCCTGTTGTTCAATGTCTTTCAGGGGTCGGGCAACCGCAGCGGGCAGAATGGCCTTCCCTTCTCCGACTTCGTCGCCCAGGTCGAAGCCGGCCATGTCGAGGAGGTGACGATCCAGGGCCGCACCATCGTAGGCCAGACCAAGGACGGCAAGCGCTTTACCACCTACACGCCCGACGACCCCGGCCTCGTTGAGCGGCTGCGCAAGGGCGGCGTGCGGATCAATGCGGTGCCGCCCGACGATGGGCTGTCGCTCGTCTCCATCCTGATTTCCTGGTTCCCGATGCTGCTGCTGATCGGCGTGTGGATCTTCTTCATGCGCCAGATGCAGTCCGGCGGCGGCCGCGCCATGGGCTTCGGCAAGTCGAAGGCGCGGATGCTGACCGAGAAATCCGGCCGCGTTACCTTCGAGGACGTCGCCGGCATCGACGAGGCCAAGGAAGAGCTGGAAGAGGTGGTGGAATATCTGCGCGACCCGCAGAAGTTCCAGCGGCTCGGCGGCCGCATTCCGAAGGGCGTGCTGCTGGTGGGTCCGCCCGGCACCGGCAAGACGCTGCTTGCCCGCGCCATCGCCGGCGAAGCGAATGTGCCCTTCTTCACGATTTCCGGCTCCGACTTCGTCGAGATGTTCGTCGGCGTCGGCGCAAGCCGGGTCCGGGACATGTTCGAGCAGGGCAAGAAGAACGCGCCTTGCATCATCTTCATCGACGAGATCGACGCCGTCGGGCGCCATCGCGGCGCCGGCCTCGGCGGCGGCAATGACGAGCGCGAACAGACGCTCAACCAGCTTCTGGTCGAGATGGACGGCTTCGAGACCAATGAAGGCGTCATCCTGATCGCCGCCACCAACCGCCCGGACGTGCTGGACCCCGCGCTCCTCAGGCCGGGCCGCTTCGACCGCCAGGTCGTCGTGCCGAACCCGGACATTCTCGGCCGCGAGAAGATCCTGAAGGTGCATCTGAAGAAGGTGCCGCTGGCCCCCGACGCGGAGCCCAAGACGATCGCGCGCGGCACTTCCGGCTTCTCGGGCGCGGACCTCGCCAATCTCGTCAACGAGGCCGCATTGCTCGCCGCTCGGCGCGACAAGCGCTTCGTCACCATGTCGGACCTCGAAGAGGCCAAGGACAAGGTGATGATGGGGACCGAGCGCCGGTCCATGGTGATGAGTGAGGACGAGAAGACGCTGACCGCCTATCACGAAGGCGGCCATGCGCTGGTGATGCTGAGCCTCGAGCACCACGACCCGCTGCACAAGGTGTCCATCGTCCCGCGCGGGCGCGCGCTGGGCGTGGCCCACTTCATGCCCGAGCGGGACAAATACAGCCAGTCCAAGGTCGAGCTCCAGGCGCTGCTCGCCGGCCTGTTCGGCGGGCGCGTGGCGGAGGAGCTGATCTTCGGCGAGGAGAAGGTGACGACCGGCGCCGCCTCCGACATCCAGCAGGCCACCCGGATCGCCCGGCGCATGGTCACGGAATGGGGCTTCGGCGTCGATCTCGGACCGCTGCGCTACGCCGACAATGAGGAGGAGGTCTTCCTCGGCCACTCCGTGGCGCAGCGCAAGAATGTCTCCGACGAGACCGCGCGCATCATCGACGCCGAGACCCGCCGCCTCGTCGAGGAAGGCGAGACGACCGCCCGGCGCATCCTGACCAAGCGGATCGACGACCTTCACCTGGTCGCCAGGGCGCTGCTGGAGTTCGAGACGCTCAGCCGCGAGGAGGTCGAGGCCGCGGTGCGGGGCGAGCCGATCCGCCGCGACGATCCGGCCGCTTCCGGGGCCGAGGGGCCGATGCGGGGCGCCTCCGTGCCGTCGAGCGGCCAGCGCGGGCGCGGCGCGAGCCCGATGCCCGGAGGCCTCGGTCCCGAGCCGCAGCCGGAGGGTTAGGCGCTCCAGCGGGCGCCGGTCCCGGCCTTGCCCACGCAGCCCCCCCGTTTCGCCGGCCTCTCCACCCGGCGGCCGCTGGTCATGGGCGTGGTGAACGTGACCCCCGACAGCTTCTCCGACGGCGGCGAGTGGTCCGACCCGGAGGCCGCCATCGGGCGCGGCCGGGCGCTTGCGGCGGCGGGTGCGGACATTGTCGATATCGGCGGGGAATCGACCCGGCCCGGCGCCGTGGAGGTCGATGAGGCGGAGGAATGCCGCCGCATCCTGCCGGTCGTGGCGGCGCTCGCGGGAGACGGCATTCCGGTCTCCGTCGATACGCGCCATGCCCGCGTGCTCCGCGCCGCGCTCGCCGCAGGCGCCGGCATCGCCAACGATGTTTCGGCGCTTACCGCCGACCCCGCCTCGCTGGACCTCGTGGCCGAAACGGGCGCCAGCGCCGTGCTGGTCCACATGCAGGGCAGGCCGGAGACCATGCAGGACGACCCGCACTATGAGGACGTGGTGGAGGATGTGTTCGCCTTCCTCGCCGAACGGGTGGATGCCTGCCGGGCGGCGGGCATCGGACCCGAGCGCCTTGCCGTCGATCCCGGTTACGGCTTCGGCAAGACGCTGGAGCACAATCTGGCCCTGCTGCAGGGGCTGGAGCGCTTCGGCGCGCTTGGCTGCACGGTCGCGCTCGGCGTGTCGCGCAAGGCGTCGCTCGGCCGCATCTCGGGCGAGCCGGACCCGAGGCGCCGCTTTCCCGAGTCGCTGGCCGCCGGGCTGTTCGCGCTGGACCGGGGCGTGCGCCTGCTCCGGGTCCACGATGTCGAGGAGACCTGCCGCGCGCTTGCGGTCTGGCGGGCGCTTCGCCATGTTTGAAGCCATGGACGGGACGGGGACCCGCAGGCTCTTCGGCACGGACGGCATTCGCGGGCGCGCGAATGTCGAGCCGATGACGCCGGAGACGGTCATGCGCGCGGCGATGGCGGCGGCGGCGCGCTTCGGCGGCAACGGGCGCGGCACCGCCGTGATCGCCAAGGACACGCGCCTGTCCGGCTATCTGCTGGAGCCGGCGCTGGTCTGCGGCTTCATCGCGCTCGGCTGGGACGCGGTGACGGTCGGCCCGCTGCCGACGCCCGCGGTTTCCGTGCTGACGCGCTCGCTCCGGGCCGATCTCGGCGTCATGCTGTCCGCCTCGCACAACCCCTTCCACGACAACGGCATCAAGATTTTCGGCCCCGACGGCTACAAGCTCTCCGATGCCGAGGAACAGGCGGTCGAGGCGGCCATGGCCGAGGTCGAGAGCCGCCGCGCCGCGCCCGAGGCGCTTGGCCGCGCCCGGCGCATGGAGGACGCGCAGGGCCGCTACATAGAGGCGGTGAAGAGCAGCTTCCCCCAGGGCATGCGGCTCGACGGGCTCAGGATCGCCGTCGATTGCGCCAACGGGGCCGCCTACCGGGTGGCGCCCGCCGTGCTGTGGGAGCTCGGCGCCGAGGTCATTCCCGTCGCCGTCTCGCCGGACGGCATGAACATTAACGACGCCTGCGGGGCCGCGCACCCGGAAACCATCTGCCGGGCGGTGCGGGAGCACGGCGCCGATATCGGCCTCTCCCTCGACGGCGACGCCGACCGCCTGGTGCTGGCGGACGAGGCCGGCCGGCCGGTGGACGGCGACCGGGTGATGGCGCTCATCGCGACCGCCTGGCAGCGGCGCGGCCGGCTGCGCGGCGGCGCGGTCGCGGCCACGGTCATGTCCAATCTCGGCCTTGAACGCTATCTGGACGGCATCGGGCTCGGCCTGGAGCGCACCCGCGTCGGCGACCGCTATGTGGTCGAGCATATGCGGGCCAACGGCCTCAATCTCGGCGGCGAACAGTCCGGGCATATCGTGCTGCGCGACCATTGCGCGACCGGCGACGGCCTGCTGGCGGCGCTGCAGGTGCTGGCGGAGCTGGTGGCGGGCGGCAGGCCGGCGTCGGAGGCGCTCGCCCTTTTCGAGCCGCTGCCGCAGCGCCTGGAGAATGTGCGCTACGGCGCAAGCGACCCGCTTGCAGCGCCCGCCGTGCGGCAGGCGGTGGCGGATGCCGAAGCCCGGCTCGACGGCGTCGGGCGGCTGCTGGTCCGCAAGTCCGGCACCGAGCCGCTGATCCGCATCATGGCCGAGGCCGAGGACGAGCATCTCGTCGGCGAGATCGTCGAGAGCCTTGCGGCCGAGATGCAGGCGGCCGTCTGAAGCCGGGCGGAAAACCGGCGGGACCTTATACCAGCGGTCGTGGACCGGAACCGATTGCGGGGCCGTCCCCACCGCCTGCCCTCGCGAAAGCGGGGGTCGCCCCGGACCCCGATCCTACCGGATTCACACATCGGTTTTCGGTGGCTTCCCATTGCATGTCCCCCAACCGTCACCCCGGCCCCCGAGCCGGGGTCCAGCCTCGGTTCTCGCGGTAGCCTCGGCGGCCAATCCTGCTCTCCACCGGCTGCGGCAACATCGGGAGCCATGGATGGACCCCGGCTCGGGGGCCGGGGTGACGAAAAGGGACGCAGGGACAACGAAAGGGAGCCACTGGCTTATGCAACAGGGCTGGCAAACGCACCGGATACAGGCCGACATGAGATGTGTGCACGCGGTACGCCCCCGGGCCGGGGCGACGATATGAAGACGCAATCTTCCTGTGAGTCCGAAGTTGAGCCCGCTGGTATTGCGTCACCTCCGGCGCTGAGCGCGCAGAAGGCGGCCGTCTATCGCGAGCAGGGCAGCAGCGATGAGCGCCATTCCGACAAGCTGGCCGGGGCCGACCTCCTCGCCCAGAAACATGAGGCCCAACAGCACCGCGCTCGGCGGGATCATCAGCGTCACCAGCATGACATTGCTGCCGCCGGCGCGGCGCAGGATGGCGAAGAACAGCAGATAGGCGAGGCTGGTGCTGAGCAGCCCGATGCCGGCCAGCGCCCCCCAGACTTCCGGCGGCGGGGCGGGAAGAGTCCATGGCCGCTCCAGCAAAAGCGCCAGAGGCAGGACGATCAGGGTCGAGCAGCCGACCTGCCCCGCCGCCGCCGATACCGGAGGCAGATGGCGCAGCCGCCGCCCCCAGAGGCCGGCGGCAGCATAGGAGACGGCCGCCGCCAGCACCGCCGCAGAGCCGACGATATAGCCGCCGGAGTCGTCGGGCGCGGCCGGCCCGACCAGCACGGCGACCCCTGCCACCCCGACCGCCACGCCGGCAAGCCGGTTGGCGGTCAGCTTTTCATCCCTCGTCAGGAAATGCGCGGCGACCACGCCGAAAACCGGCGTGGTGGCGTTGAGGACGCTCGCCAGCCCGCCGTCGATCCATTGCTGGCCCCAGACGATGAGCGAGAACGGCACGGCGTTGTTGAGCAGGCCCATCGCCGCAAGATCGCGCCAGTCCCGAAGCCCGGTCGGCAGGGTCGCGCGGGTCAGGCAGACCAGCAGCCAGAGGCCGGCCGCGCCCAATGCCAGCCGCGCCACCACGATGGTGAAGGGCGGCAGCGCGGCGAGCGCCACTTCGGCGAAGAAGAAAGACCCGCCCCAGACAAGCGACAACGCGGCCAGCAGGCCCCAGGCGGCCATGTCGAGCACGGGCGGACGGGATACGGTCATCGGGCGTCGGCTTCCAAAGCGGCAGGATGCAGCCTGCATCGGCCCGCCCGCCGGCGCCGCCCGAATCTTGCGCCCGCGCGGGCGCCCACCCCGGAGTTAACGGTTCCATCCCCGCCGGCGCTTTCCTAGACTGAAGGCGATGCCTGTTTGCGATCTCCCTCCTCATTCCTGCCGGCCCGGGGCGCGGACGTGAGGAAGAACGGCCGCCTGTTGATCGTTGCGGGCTCGGACTCCGGCGGCGGGGCGGGAATCCAGGCGGATATCAAGACCTGCACGGCGCTTGGCGGCTTCGCGATGACGGCGGTGACGGCGCTCACGGCGCAGAACACCGAGGGCGTCCACGGCGTCCACCCGGTTCCGCCCGGCTTCATCGCCGACCAGATGCGCGTCGTGCTGCGGGACATCGGCGCGGATGCGGTCAAGACCGGCATGCTGCACGATGCGGAGGTCATTGAGGCGGTGGCCGAGACGCTGCAGCGGGAAGCGCCGGGCGTGCCGGTCGTGGTCGATCCGGTCATGGTGGCGAAGGGCGGGCATGCCCTGCTCCGGGAGGATGCGGTGGACGCGCTCCGCCGGCGCATGCTGCCGCTCGCGGCGCTGCTGACGCCGAACCTGCCGGAAGCGGCCGCGCTGCTGGACGGGCGCGCGCCCGGCTGGCCTTCCTGGGCCGCGCTCGGGGTGAAGGCGGTGCTGCTCAAGGACGGGCATGGCGAGGGCGCCGTTGTGCGCGACCGGTTGCTGGAGCCCTCCGGCGAGACCGTGTTCGAGCATGAGCGGCTCGACACGAGGCACACCCACGGCACGGGCTGCACGCTGGCTTCCGCCGCGGCGACCGGCCTGTCGCAGGGCCTCGACCTCGTGGCGGCCATGCGCCGGGCCGGCGATTTCGTGCATGAGGCGATCCGCACGGCCCCCGGCCTCGGGCGCGGACACGGGCCGCTCAACCACCGGCCGCCGGTGTAACACCGGCGGCGACGGTCTGCGGTTCATGGAGAGCCCGGTCCCTCGATACGCGGCTTTGCCGCTGTTCGGGATGAGCGAAACCCTGAAGCCTGGCCTTCTTCCCTCACCCTTTTATGAGGTCACGGTAGTCAAGTGGGGATTTTGGGGGTTCCGGTTCCTGGGTTTGGTTCTCCGGGAGTTGGGGGGGTGTCTTGCTTGCCGGGTCGGAACGTCTGTCGCATCGGTCACGCGCGGGTTGCGCGGACCCCCCTTTTATCCGGCCGGTTTCCGGCGGCGCCGGTTCCGTGCCCCGATCCCGCGTGCTGCGGGCGCAACGTTCCGAACGGTGGGAGCCCTCTGAGTATCGGCGTCTTTCGGCCCGGGGTGAGTCACGCTCACACACCGCCCGGCCCCGTCCCGGTCGCGTCCGGGCGGGGCGGGAAGACTGCAGGTCGGGGATCAGGCGAGCCTGGCGCCGGTCGGAATGAGACCGCTCTGCTGGAAGCGCCAGAGTGCGATCAGCAGCTTGCGGGCGAGCGCCACGATCATGACCCGGCGCATCCGTCCGTGCGCGCCGGCGATGCGTCTTTCGAACCAAAGGCTGAGCGCGCTGTCGGGCTGGAAGCGCAGCCAGCGCCACGCCATCCGGATGAGCTGGGCGCGGATCCAGCCGGGTCCGTCGCGCCCGATCCCCTGGTCGCGCTGGACAGGTCCGCTCGCCCACGGGGCTGGTGCCATCCCGGCCCAGCCCGCCACCTCGCGGCGGTTGTCGAAGTCGCGGTAAAAGACCTCGTGGACAAGCAGGGTCGCATCGTTCGCGCCGATCCCCCTCAGCCGGGTCAGGACCGCGATCCGCGCCGCCGCGCGGGCTTCGCTATCCGGGCACGCGTCTAGCGCCGGCAGGGCTTCGCCTCGGCGGACAACCGCGTCGCGCTCGGCCTCGACATCGGCGATCTGCCGCTCCACCAGCGCCAGCCGCTCGGCCAGCCGTTCGATCTCGCGCCGGACCCGCGGCGGCAGCGGCGCGCCATAGGCCGTCCGCGCTTCGGCAAGCTGCACGGCAAACCCCCTGGCCCGCGGGCGAAGGTCGAAAATGCCGTGCAGCTTCAGCAATCCCCCGATCGCATTGCTCAGCGCCGTCCGTTCCTTCACCAGGCGCCGGCGCTCGCGCAGCAGCCGCTTGCGGTCCTCCTCTTCCACGCTCGGCACCCGCACCCGGCTCAGCACCGCCGCATCGCCCCGGTCGTGCGCCAGAAGTGCGCGCACCATCTTCTTCGCGTCGATCCGGTCCGTCTTGCGCTGCCTCGCCTTGCGGTTCACCAGAAGGCTCGCCGGGTCGAGCACCACCGTCTCCACCGACAGCGCCCGGTCCAGCCAGAACCCCTCGTAGCCCGCCTCGTAGCAGCACAGAACCCGCACCGCACGGCCAGCGCCCGTTCCGCATCGGCCCGACCGGCCTCGACAAGCCGTTCCAGCCCCGCAATATCCGCCGCCGCAAGCGTGTGAAGACCGATCCGCGGCCCCGAAGGTCCCTTGATCCCCAACACCCAACTCTGACGGCTGATCTCGATCGCAACATACAGCGTGCTATGTTCAACGCCGGCCGGCGTCGCAGTCTCGGTCCCTGGGGGCATCTCTCGTCTCCTTATCAGGGGGGCAACAACGGCACTGTAGCGCCGGTCGCCGGTCCGCCTCATAGGATCTGAGTAGCGACCGCGCCAGCGGGCGCGTATCGAAGGGCCGTCATCGCTGTCGGTTCCGATCCGTGACTGCCAGCATAAGCCCCGTGTTTTTTCCGGACAGGGGTTTACAATAGGATAAAAATCTCTATATTGACCTTTTAAAGGTATAAATCAGGAACAATTGGGTATATGACCTG
>JAPOZD010000115.1 GCA_026706245.1 Alphaproteobacteria bacterium | reverse complement strand
GGGTCCATCCGGGCGGATACGCCAAGGGGGCAGATACGGGGAGATCTGGAACAGCATCGCCTGGCGGACGATGCGACGATCGGCATTCTGACGGACGGGCGGGTCTGGCGCATTCACGAGCGCCGCAGCGGTCCGGACGGGCGCGTTGTTGTGGCGCTGTCGGCGGAGTATGTGCTGGACGATGCCGGCACAGCCGTGCCCTCCATGCTCGAACGGCAGGATGGCGCTCGGGCGCTGGCCAACCGTCTCGGTGCCGCAACCTTCGAGGCTGTCGAGCCGCCCGCGCCGCTTTTCCCGGAAGCGCGACGTTTCCTGGCTGAAGCGATACCTGCCGTCCGAGACGGCCGCCCGGCTGCGGTGCTGAAGGCGCTCTGCGGTCAGGATATCGACCCGCTTGAGGTCTCTCTGCCGGAGGCGGGGCTGATTGCCGACGCGAAACAGCACGACTGGGAGCCCGGCTTCATTGTCGGCCAGGGTCCGTCATACATAGTTTCAAGGCCCGTCCAGGGATCGTTGCTGGGGCCGCCGCGCATCCGGATGGCGGCCGTTCCGTTTCGCGACGATGAAGGCGCGGGTGGACCGTCCCTTCGCAAGGGCGATATCGCGCTATGCGCCCGCGCCTTTGCCCACGGCGACGATCCCCTCGTTCTTTGCACCTGGGCAGGACATGCGCACGAGGCCGACGTCGAGAAGTCGGCCCTGCGGATGAGGCTCGCGCTGCATGCCGGCGGCCGGACGTCGATGACGCCGGAGTTCGATCCGGACCTGCCGCCGGCGAGCGTGCTGGTGGCGGTGGACAAGGTTGCAGGGCTTCTGCGCGGACCCGAGGCGGCGCGGACGACCGCAAGGCTTCCGCAGGCCTTCGACGTCAGTCCTCTGCAGGAGGGCTTCTACGAACGCATCGAGGGTTGGCTGGAAGCCAGGCTGACGGGCAGGCGCGGCGACGCAAAAGACATGGCCATGGTCCGGCATCTGATACGGGTGATGTTCGCCTGGATCCTGAAGGAGCACGGCCTTGTTCCGCGGAGCCTCTTCGATCGGGCGTTTGTCCGGAATGTCTTTCCGGGCGAAGAAGCCGGGCCCTCCCGGTATCACGACGACGTTCTGCGCCGCCTGTTCCACGAGGCCCTGAATGTTCCCCCGGAAAACCGGGTTCCGCACGAGAATGGGGAATTGCGGGTCCTGTTCGACAACACGCCATTCCTGAACGGGTCGATCTTCGCCCGGCATCCGGACGATGGAGCGGTCCGGCTGCAGGAGTCCGACTACTGGGGCGATGGCGACGGAAGCGGCCTTTACGACACCCTGTCGGCCTTTCAATGGACCCTCGACGAGCATTCCGCACAGGTGGACGACCTGGCCCTCGATCCGGAGCTGCTGGGCACGCTGTTCGAGAGGCTGGTCAGCCTGGTGGACCATTCGGCGGAGCCGCGCCGGAAACCGAAAGGCACCTACTACACGCCCCGCGACGTCGTTGCGGTCATGGTCTCGGATGCACTTGTGGCGCGCATGCTGCGGGAGGAGGACCTGCCTGTAAGCGAAGCGGAACTGCGGCAGTTGTTCTCCGAGACCGACAGTGCCGTTCCCCGCTGGTCCGGCCAAGTGCGGCGGCAGGTTTGCGAGCGGCTCCGGCAGCTGACGGTCTTCGATCCGGCCGTCGGGTCCGGCGTGTTTCTTCTGGGCGCGCTCGAGTGCCTGATGACTGCCTTCGCGAAACTCGACGTGGCCGTCAGATCCGGTCCCCGGCGGGGAGAGTTGATCCGCGCCGTCATCCGGGACCAGCTGCATGGTGGCGACATCCAGCCGCTTGCCAGCCAGATCGCGAAATTGCGCCTTTTCCTGGCTATCGAGGCGGCCGAGGGCAAGGGGACGGCCCCGTTGCCGAATCTGGAGGCGCGCATTGTCAATGCCGACGCGCTCGGCACGGTGCCCGATCCTGCATGGCGTCCCGGCGCAGCGGAACAGCTTCTGGAGACCGATCCCGAGTTTCAGCGCCTGCTGGCCGGAATCGTTGCTAACCGCGCAGACTGGTTCGAGGCTCATGCCCCGGATGTCAAGGAGCGGCTTCTTGTCCGGGACAGGGAGTTGCGCGTCGCCTTCGCGGAGCGGGTCGGGACGACGCCGGTCTCGGATCGCTACCGGTCATTTGCCGAATGGGCGCCGCTCGAACACGGCGACAGCGTTGCGGACACCGATCCCAGGCTGATCTTCAGTCGCGATCCCTGGTCCGGGTTCGACATTGTCATTGCCAATCCGCCCTATGGCCGCCTGTCGAAAGAGGAAGCGAAGCGCGCGCTGGACCGGGATTACCGCTCCGCCGGCGCCCGGAGAAGCGAGGCTCTCTTCGTGGAACTCGCCATGGTCCTCGCCCGGCGGGACCGGGGCGTCGTGCAGTTGGTCCTGCCGCTCGGCATATCCTTCCGGCAGGACCATGCCGGTCTGCGGGCGTTTGTCGAAGCCGGGTCGCAACGCGTCGACCTCCGGCATTTCGACATGACGCCGGGAACGATTTTCAACACGATGCCGACGGTGAAGGACTGGGCCAACAAACAGCGAATCGTGCTCTTCACCGCCTGGCGGGGCGAGGGCGGCCAGATACGCACGACCGGGCTGCAGCGCTGGTCCGATGACTCCGACCGTGGCGACCGCGCCGCTTGCCTCGCCAGTCGTCAAGCGATCAAGGCGCTCCACGATCTGCCGTCGTCGGTAGACAGACGAATTTCCCTGCAATGGCTACGCACGCCCACCACCGCAACGAAAGAACTTCTGCTGGCGCTGCTGCGTCAGCGCCGCTCTGTCGGCGACCTGAGCAGCGCACGGCCCCGACCCGGGCTTTCGCTGGGATTGCCTCAAACGGGTTACCAGTACGTGCCGGCACTACCGCTCGGGACCGTCGCGCCACGTAACGAGAACCCGCTTCACTTCCGGGATGAGGAAGACCGGCTTCTCGCCCTGGCGGCTCTCAACGGCCATGTCTTCTATGGATGGTGGCTGATGACCGGCGACGGCTTCCACGTAAGCGCCTGGATGGCCGTCAGGTTCGGCCTTCCCGATGCCTGGATGCACGAGGGGCCGGAGCGGAAACACGCCCTGGGTCTCGCCTGGCGGTTGATCGACGCCATTCCGGATTGCACGGTCTCGAAGCTCAATGCGGGTGAGCGATGGTACAACGCCGACTACTTCTCCGGCGCGCCAGACCTCGTCGAGGAGCTCGATCGCCTGCATATCGGATCGTTGGGCCTGCCGGTCGAGCCGTTGCTTCGCGATCTCCGGACGCTGAGGTCCAACAGCAGCTGGCGGTTGGGGAACGAGCCGGCTGGCTGAAGGGCAGGCCTTCGTGTGCGGATCGGAACCCGTCGCCTTTGAACGGCACCGGGAGCGTGTGACCTTTGTCCCGATCGCCCGGGATTGTGTATTGTTGTTTTCGACATGGGATAAGGGAGGGATTTCATGCTCGATTCCTGCCGTCGCCGGTATCTTCCGGAAACGAACGTTTGCGACACATGCTGATCGGCTACGCCCGCGTCTCCAAGGCCGACGGCAGCCAGTCGCTCGACCTGCAGCGGGACGCGCTCCTGGCCGCCGGCGTCGACGAAGAGCGCATCTATGCCGACCGCGCCTCCGGCAAGAAAGATGAGCGGCCGGGGCTCGAAGCCTGCCTGAAGGCGCTGCGCGAAGGCGACGTGTTCGTTGTCTGGAAGCTCGACCGCCTGGGGCGCAGCCTGCGTCACCTGGTGAAGACGGTGACCGGGCTCTCCGACGCCGGCGTCGGCCTCAAGGTGCTTACCGGCCAGGGCGCGCAGATCGACACGACCACTGCGGCCGGGCGACTGTCTTTCGGCATTTTCGCCGCGCTTGCGGAATTCGAGAGCGAGCTCATCCGGGAGCGGACCGTCGCCGGGCTCCGGGCGGCCCGGGCTCGAGGCCGCAAGGGCGGACGCAAGCCGGCATTGACGAAGGCGCAGGTCCGCACGGCCCAGGCGGCCATGGCGCACCGGGACACGTCGGTCTCGGAACTGTGTCAGGAACTCGGAATCTCGCCCGTCACCCTCTACCGCTATGTCGATCCGCAGGGGAACCTGCGCGACCATGGCCGGCGCGTCGTCGGCACGTAGAGCGTCAGGCGGCGGTCATCCGCAATCCATCGGTCCTGCGATCAGGCGCCTGTTGCGGAACCTGCGGTTGCTGGCCATAGTACCGACAATGAACAACAGGCACCGCAGGACGCTTTCGGCCGTATTCGCAAAACCTGCTCCGAGAACGCTGGAATGGAACGAGATCGAAAGCCTGTTGATTGCTGCGGGCGCTCGCGTGGTCGAAGGGCGCGGGTCGCGGGTGCGGTTCGAGAAGGACGGGGAGATCGAGACCTTTCACAGGCCGCATCCTTCCCGTGAGGCCAAGCGGTATCAGGTGCATGCGGCGCGAAGCTTTCTGCTAAGGATCGGAGTCAGTCCATGTCCGGAACGATGAACTACAAGGGGTACGCGGCTCGGGTCGACTATGACGACGAGGATACGGTCTTCATCGGCAGGATCGCGGGCATTCGTGACGGCGTGGGATTCCATGCTGATACCGTTGCCGGCCTCCGCGCGGCTTTCGAGGAAGCGGTAGAAGATTACCTGGAGACATGCGCCAGGGTGGGCAGGGAACCGCAGAAGCCGTGCTCCGGAACGGTCAGGCTCCAGATCGACCCCGACCTGCACAGCCGCGCCATGCTTGCAGCCGACCTGGCCGGGAAAAGCCTGGATCGGTGGGCAGAAGAGGTACTGGCGCAGGCGGTTTGACGGGCCGAAGGGCCGGTGACAGAGAAGCTCTCGGGAGGTCAAGCCCTTGCCAGACGCCATAGGCATCGAGCACTGCACCGGCAGCATGGGATCGCGGTTCACCCTCTACCGTTTCGTTCCGGAGGAGATTCCACGTCTCGCGAAGCTCGACTGGAACGCTATCGGGCGGCGAGTGTTCATCGATCCGGTCCGCGGGATGATTGCCTTGATGTCGCCCTCACCCGAACATGAGGAATACACCCGTGGCATCGACCGGACGGTGCAGGACATGTGCCGGGCGCTGGGGCTTCGGATCGTCACGCTCGGATCGACGCGCTGGCGCCGTCCGGACGATCCGGAGAACAGCGGGGCGGAGCCGGACGCCTGTTTCTATCTGGGAATGGCGGCAGAACGGCGGGACGTGGCGCGTCGGAAGGGAATCGAGGCCCTTGCCGAATTCTATCGCCACACGCCTCCGGATCTCGTGATCGAGGTCGAGCGGAGCCGGGGCGATGCGGACAAGCCGGCGTTCTACCGCCGGCTCGGTGCCGCCGAGATGTGGCGGCTCGACATATCCGGCAACACCCGGGAGGCGGTCATGCTGGACCTGCAGGCGCCGCGCGGTCCGGAAGTCCTGGAGGCTTCGCGCGTGCTGGCGCCGGCGACGCCGGCATTCGTCCTGGATGCCCTGGAGCTGGCCGTCGAAAATCGCCTGTCGGAATTGGAAGCTGCTATTGATGCCCGCATCCGCAGCGCCAGGGAAGAGGCGGACCGGGGTCTTTCGCTCTGATGTTGCGGCGATGGGCTGCCGGCATTGGCAGTCCTTTCCGAAGGCGTCTGGCTTTCAATCCTCGCCGAACCGGTATCCGCGAATCCTGGGGAAATTGTCGATATAGTCCCAGGTCTCGTCTTCCGTGCCGAGCCAGCTGACGAGGATGGCGGAGCCGTCCTGCCAGGTGACCTTGAGGCTGTTGCTGCCGGGAAGGGCGCCATATTCGATGGTGCGGCTTGCAGGCCCGAGCGCGATGCGTTCGTCGTCGCCGGCGACCATCCAGCGCGCCTCGACGTCTTCCCAGAAGCTGGTTTCGGCTTCGTATCTGGCGACGAAGCGGTCGGCGGCCGGCGCATCCTTCGGCAGGCCGGGGATTTCGGCTCCGTCGCTCATGCCGAAAGTCCCATGCCGCGCTCGCGCATTTGCTGGCGCTGGCCGATCGCAACGGCCTCGCGGGCCCAGATTTCCCGGTTGATATGTTCCATGCCGGCCGCCAGCGCCGGCGGCAGCCCGTATGCCAGACGGTGCATGGACACCTTCTGCCCGGCCTGGACCGCGTCGTCGACATAGAGCCTGAAGAGGTTGAGGCTTTCCTTCGGCCAGGCGCGGCTCCAGCGGGCGAGTTCTGCGACGGCTTGCGCATCGCGCTCGTCCTCGGGCAAGAGGGCGCGTTCCATGAGGTCGGCATGGCGTTTCGGATCGAGCCTCTGATCGACGGGACCCGGCTCGTTCTCCAGCGGGATCTCGACCCTGTGGGGCGGCAGTTCGGCGGACCGGGCGGTCCTGCGGATGGCGCGCAGTTCCGCGGCGATGTCCGTGAGGTCGAGCCGGCGGCGGTCGATATGGTCGCGTTGCTCGTCGTCGATCGCGAACCAGTTCTCGAACGTCCTGACGATCTGCCGGGCGTGCAGTTCCCATTTGCGGTAGTCCGGGTCTGTGTCGAAGAGGACGGTCCCCTCCGCATGCGGGCCGCGCCGTTCCATCAGCGCCTCATACTGCGCCAGATGTTTCCGGCCCCGCTGGATCGCGCTGTCGATTTCGTCCCGGACGCGGCTTTCGCTGTCGAGCGCGCCCTTGAAGTTGGTCAGGAAACTGCGCTCGTCGCCCGTCAGGTGCGGGGTCGCCAGGATGCGGTCGATATCGGGCTGGAGCTCCTCGATGCCGGGCCGGTAGATGAGCGCGCCGTCGTCGCCGGCGTTGTCGGCCTCCTGCCAGGCCGCGAAGATGCGCTTGAACTCGCGGTTCACGGCGAGCGGCGGATCGATGACGGTCTCGCTCACGATCAGGCCGTCCGTCTCGGACTCGATGTTGCGGATTTCGATGGGATGCTCGGCCTTGCGGGCGCTCTCGACCAGCATGTGGGCAGCCTTGTCCCTGTCGGGGTCGGCGCCGAAGTTCCAGAGCGTGTCGGGCGGCACGCCGAGCAGCAGGGCGTCGCGCTTGCGCAGCTGGGAGGCGCTGTAGCGCTTCGGGCGGTGGGTCACGCAGGCGACGCCGTGCATTGCGGCCCATTTCGCGGCATGGAGGCCGGCGCCCTCTTGCTCGATGCAATGGAGTACCAGCGGCGTCCCGGGGTTCCGGGCGCGCTCGTGGTTGAGCAGCTGCGCAATGCGCTGCCCATGCTCCTCGCCAAGGGAGCGGCCGCCGACGATGGCGAGGTGCCGGCCCTCGGGCGCCAGGCTCTCGGCCCTGCGCCGGTCGCGGGCGCGCCTCAGGCGGTCCATCAGCCATTCGCCGGCGTTCTGCGTCTCGCGCGGCGTCCAGACATGCGCCTGCCGGTCGGTTTTCCTCGCGAGCTCCTTCTCGGCATAGCCCACAAGTTCGCGCATGTAGTTCGCTGCCGCCTGCCGGCGGTGGAAGCTGTCGGCGTTCTTGCCCTTGCCGACCGTGCGCTGGACGCTGGCCTCGAGTTCGCGCGCCAGTTCCCGGAACACGCCGGCGAAGCGCGAGAGCAGCCTGTCCCGGTCTTCCCCGGAGACATGGTCGACCGGGCAGAGCGTTTCCAGGTTGCCGAAGGCGCTGTCGATCAGCTGCCTGTGGGCCGCGCGCAGCTCCTTTTCCCGCTCGCGGACGGCGTCCGGGGTTTCGGCGCCGTCGAGATGCTGCGTGCGCAGGCGGTCGCGCTCGCGGAACTCCCGGCTCATGTCGATGCGCACGGCCTCCGAGAACGTCTCGGCCGTGCGGGTCATCAGGTCGAGGCGGCGGGCCCGGACCGCGAGGGCGAGATAGGCGTCGTCCTTCTGCTGCTGTTCGGCGGCGGTGCGCATGTACTCGTAGTCTTCGCCGGCCTCCCCGGCATCGGCCGCGCCCCGCGCCAGCGCGGCCGTCTCCTCGGCCGAGCCCGGCGCGTGATCGAGACCGAGTCCGGAACGCTCGCGGGTCTCGGCGGCGAGGATGTCGTCCACCCAGCGGTGCTGGGCGGCGAAGGCGCCAGCCGCCTTGCTGACGAGCCGGTTCGATTCCGTGGCGAGCGGACCTTCCCTGGCCAGCCGCCAGACGGAGAGCATGACGGCCAGAACCTGCTTTTGCGTATCGGCCGCGAACTTCCTGTCCTGTGTATTGAGGGAGGGCCCTCCGTCGCGGATATCGCGGGAATCCTCTTCGCGCATGCCGGCGAGCGTCTTGTCGGCCAGCACCGCATGGAACCGGTCGGCCGCTTCCTCCATCGCCGCGATGCGGATCGCGGATTCGCGGCCTTCGGGGACAGCGCCGCCGCTGGCGGGCATGGTTGCCCGAAGCTGCTCTATCTGCTGGTTCAGACGGTCGAGGCCGTCGACGAGCTGGTCCGGCGTGAGTGCGTGCAGGCGCTCGTCGTCGGGCCTGTCGGCTTGCCCTGCAGCCCGAAGCTCAGCGAGCGCGTCCCTCGGAAGCGTCGTGATGTCGAACTCGCGAAGCATGCCGCGGATGCGGGTCAGGGCCCGCTCGCGGCGCAGATCGCGCCGCTGGCGCCTCTCCTCACCGGCAGTTCGGGCGGTCTCCCGGGTTCGGGTCGGCGCAGGATCGGGGCGGCGGTCCTGCTGCTGGCGGGAGGCGGGCGCTTGCTGCAGTTGCCGAAGCCTTTCCTGCACGGCCTGCATCGTCATGGAACCGAGATTGAGGACGGGGATGCCGCGGCTGGCGGCGATGCGCAGCGCCTCGCCGGTACCGCCCTCTTCGCGCCCCCCGGCCGTCCAGCAGACGACGGCGTCCACCGGCCGGTCGAGATCGGGACCCAACAGGATGGCGACATTGCGGGCATGCATCTTCTTCACGCCATCGCTGCATCTGTGCCAGGCCGGGTGATGCTCCTCCGCGATCGCCAGGCATTCCCGCATCCGTTCGGGGGAGAGGGTGCGGCAGTCCGGCCCCCGGAGCTTGTTGTATCCTTCCCAGGGCAGCCAGATGGTGCGCTGCCCGACCGGCGTGCCGGCGGCGAACGCCGCGTCCGCTCCCTCGGCGCCCCCGGAGGCGAGATGAAAGCCGGCACCGGCCATTTGCCGGGCAAGCCCGGACATGTCGGCCAGGACGGCCTCGGGCGTCTTGCGCGCGCCGATGCCGGCCCAGCGGAGGGTGCGGGGCTCCGTATCGGCGCGGTTTCTTTCGGCCCGGGGTTCGGGAACGTCGGACTCGACAGACTGCGAGGCGCTGGCGGAAAGCGGGGCGGGCGTCAGGGGATCGGGCCAGGCGGAGGCGCGGGCTCCGGGATCGCCGTCCCGGATCTGCTGGCGCAACTCCATCCAGAGGCGTCCGAGGACGTTCCGGCCGACGAGCCTGTCGCCTTCCGGCTGTGCGCCCCAGAAAGTGTCGCCTTTCGTCGAGGACTCGACGATCGGCAGGTCGCCGGTCTTCTCGAGGGCGGCGTCGACCAGCTCGGGATGGGCCTCACGCTTCATGCGGATCGCCCAGCGCATGGCGTCGATGCGCCGGTCGTTCCAGTCGGCATCGGGTTCGTTGCCCTTGTCGCGGCCGAGTTTCGCGGCGTCGCGGGGCGTTCGCGCACCGGCGATCCGGGCCTGGACCTCGGGCGACTGACGGAACTTGCTCGCCTGGTAGAGATGCTCCGACGTCGTGAAGTCGCGATCCGCTGCGGAGATCGGACCGGGCAGGCGCGCGAAGTTGGAGAATATGCCCCACTGGCCGCGCGTCGACCGGAAGACGCAGGCCTCGCGGGTGCCGTAGTTGCGCGGGGCGGGCTGTGCCGCCGGCGCGATTTGCGCGTCCGGATCGTGCCGTGATTCGTCAGCCGCGCCCTGGACTTCCGCCTGGCTCTCCCTGGATGCCGCCAGCATGTGGCGGCCCTGTGCGGCCATGTCGGTCGCTGCAGTCTCCGGATCGCTGCCGTCGGGCGCTGCGGACCGGGTCCCGGTTTCCAGCGCCTGCGACGGGGCGCGGACGCCCGCGCTGCGATACGGGATACCGTTCCGCTCCGCGAGGGAAAGGAAGCGCCTGTGGGCGTTGCCGCCGCCGAAATCGACAACCAGCTCGGGCTTCATCGCGATCCAGCCGTCGTCGCGGCCGTGGATGTCATAGCGGCCGTTCTCTGCATCCCAGCGCGGCGGATGGGGAATGAGCGGGACGCCGCGCGCCGTCGCCCAGCGCCGGACGATGGGATCGACGCCCTGCCGTCGCGCCTTGCCGCCCCGGTCCTGCAGGCGGGCGGCGTAATGCAGCACCATTTCCGGAATCCGCTCATGCAGGCGCTCAAGCGCGGCCTCGACCGCCTCCCGGCTTGTTTCGGGATCGAGTTCGGCGCCGCCCGCGATCACGACATGCGGACCGTCCAGCGGCAGCGGCGAGGGATGGCCGAGCTGCGCGATACGGTGCGTTGCCGCATAGTGCTCGCCGGTGAGGCCCGCATGGGCCGGCGTGCGCGGCCCGCCGGCGGCCGTCATCGTCGGATCGCGCCGTTCCCAGTCCTCTTCCGTCGTCTGGAGATAGAGCGCGGCGGCCCCGTCGGTCGCGCGGGCCAGCATTTCGATCCGGCGCATGAATGAGCGTGTGCCCTCGTCGAAGGCGGCGACGGCCTCGGCCTCGCTCTCGCCAGGCAGCGCGGGATGGTCGGGCATGCGCTTCATGGCGTCGGCCGATGCCTGTTCGGCGGTGGCGTCGAACAGGCGGACCAAGCGCCAGGCACCCGCGCTGCGCTCGTCCTGCAGCTGGGTGCCGTCCGGATAGACCAGCGAGAGAGCCTGGAACATGCCTGCAAGCGCTGCGGCGGTATTCTCGCCCGTGTCGCTGCCGGAAAGCCCCAGTTCTGCGAGCGGTTCCGGAACCTCGCGCCCGAGCGCCGATGCCCGCAGCTTTGCGCGCTTCTCCGCCTGCTCCTCCATCGCCTCGCGGACGCGCGTCAGCGTGTCCTCCGCCGGCTGCCACGCGCCCCGGGCCTCGAGGAAGGCCTCGGCGTCGATCTGCGCGCCGAGTCCCAGTTCCGAGCCCTGCATGTCCAAGCTGCTATGCCGGACCAGCCAGGGGCGCCCGACGACCTCCCCATAGCGCATGAGCGCGTGGTCGAGCGCGGCCCGGAGAACATCGATCTGGCGCTGGGTGGCTTCGGCCTGCTCGGCCTTCAGGAACTCCTCGTCGCCGGCGTCGTCATCGTCGCCGGCGTCCGCGTCCCGGTCTTCGCCCTGTTCGTGTTGCCGGGGCTTCAGGCGGTTGTCGAGGCGGGCCTCCAGGCGGCCGACATGGCTGCGCAGATACTCGACGGCGTTCCAGAGGAGCCGATCGCGGTCCGGAGCAAGAAGCGCGTCCTCGGGACAGAGGCGCCGCGCGATCGAGGCGAACAGCAGATCGACGCCATCGCGGGCCATGTCGATATCGCCGGCGTCGCGCCCGTCATGTTCGCGGGAGCCCGGACCGGCTCCGGGCGTGATGTGATCGACGATCCCGGCCGTGCCGCCGGCTATCCCGTGGGAACTGTCGATGTCGGACATGGCAGCGTCTCCCTCGTCACCGGAAATCGCCCGGCCGCGCCTTTCAGGCACGGGGTCGCAGTCTGCCACAAGACCGGATCACCCTCCAGTTCGACAGGGGCCAGGGACGCCGGAATCGCGGTCCGCACAAAGCGGGAGTTCCGGATCGGCCGCCGGCGGAATCGTCGTTAGCGGCGCCGCGCCGCCTCTTCGCTGAACCGCGCATTGTCCTGGGCCGCCCAGCGGTCATGGTGATGCGCTTCGGGATCGTCATATGGCTCCTCGTCGCCGATGGTCCCGTCCATCTCTCCCATGATTTCCTCGACATAGTCGGTCCGGTGGCGCCGTTCATACCGTTCCTCGGCAGCCAGCTCCTCAAGGTACTGCTCCTGTTCGGCAGCCTCCCTGCGTGCATCCTCGAGTTCCCAGGGCTCCACGTCGTAAGGACTTCGAGGTTCCGACATTCCGCCCGGATCCGGAAAGATGTCGTCGATAGGGTCGTGCACATGACGCTGCCGGTCGTTTCCTGCCACATCCGCCTCGGTCGTCGTGCCTTCGTGCGCTGTGCCGGGCGCTGGATTGGAGTCTGTCGGCTTCATGGTGTCCTCCCGGTCTTCCGACTGTCTGATCCTCGATTGTAGGAACGGCTGCCGCGCAGGAACATCCTGTCGGCATCCGACGGGGCGCGGGCCAGTTCGAACTCCGGTCCCAACCGCTCCCAGGCATCGCGATAATCCGCGTCCGCGCTCCATCTTTCGTGCAGTTCGCCAAGTTCAGTCATGTCAACACCTCTGTGGCGCATGGCCCTGGGCTTCCCGGTTATCAAGAAGACAAAGCCCGATCACGGCGCGGATGCAGGAGGCTTCGGGCAGGCGCACAGAGGTGTGCTCCATGGCGTCAAACCTGCGGTGGTACTGGCGCCGTCTCCCGAGCTGCATGCAGCCCGGAATTCCCGTAATCCTCCCGACGGCAGCCCTGGTTTCAGGCGCAGGCTCTCTCCTTGAAGAAGCGCCCTGGCAGTGCCCGGCGCATCACGGTTGGCTTTCCGCCAGGGTGCTGCGCGGCCCCGATTGGAGGCTCGGCACCGCGCCGCTCCAGTCTGGCCCGGTTCGCGGCGGAAAGTCGACTCCCGGCTCCCCAGCCGGAGGCCGAACAAGCTTGGGCAGGGATTCCGAAGCTGGCGAATGTCAATTGTCACCTGCCAGGCGACAATCTAGAGTCGGTTCGTGATTGCATCGTTCCGTCACCGCGGCCTCAAGGCGCTGTACGAGGGCAGGACGGCGCGGCGCGTGGCGCCGGCGCATGTCGCGAGGCTGCGCGATATCCTGGCGGCGCTCGACATGTGCCAGGGGCCGGAAGGCATGAATCTGCCAGGCTTCCGCCTGCACCGGCTTACGGGAAGGCTGGAGCGGCACTGGGCCGTGTCGGTCTCCGGCAACTGGCGGGTGACCTTCCGGTTCGAGGACGGATCGGCGGTCGACGTGAACTATTTGGATTATCACTGAGGAGACGGTCATGGGGATGCACAACCCGCCGCATCCGGGCGGCATAGTGAAACGGCAGTGCCTCGACCCGTTGGGCCTTACGGTGACGCGGGCCGCTGAGGGGCTGGGCGTAACGCGCCAGACGCTGTCGGAACTGGTGAATGAACGCACGGGGGTTTCGGTGGAGATGGCGATCAGGCTTTCGAAAGCCTTCGGGTCGACGCCCGAGACCTGGCTCGGGATGCAGATGGCCTACGATCTCTGGCAGGCCCGCTCCCGCACCGGCGAGATCGAAGTCGAGCGTTTCGAAGCGGCGTAACACTGGAAACCTGGACCTGGCCCCGGAAAGCCCGCAGTCATTTGGCGCTCTCCCGTAACCGACGCCGGCCGGGCCGATGCGATCACATCGACCGGCCGTATCCCCGCGTGAGTTCCTGCTGCCGCGCGAGGACCTTCGCCTCGCGCTCGATGGATTCCCGGGAGAGATTGGCGAAGCTCGCCGCGAGCGCGGGCGGGAGGTTGAAGGCAAGGCGCCGGACGGAGACGTTCAGGCGCCTGTGTTCGGCGTCGTCAACGAAGGCGCGGAACGCGGCCAGCGTCTGCTTCGGCCAGGCGCGGTTCCAGCGGGCGAGTTCGAAGAGGGCCTCGCGGTCGCGCTCGTCCTCGGGCCTGAGCGCATCGGGCAGGAGCGCTTTCACGCGCCGGGCGTCGAAGCGCTGGTCCTCGATGCCGGCGCGGCCGGTGTTCGGGACCTCGATCCGGTGCGGCTTGCCCTGCGGATCGAGGCCCGCTCTCTGGATCGCGGCGAGCTCGCCGTGAAGATCGGCGACATCCATGCGGCGCCGGTCCACATGGTCGGCGCGCCGCGGATCGTCCTCGGCGAGCCAGGTCTCGAGGGTCTTCAGCAGCGTTTCGTTGTGGGACGTCCAGATGCGGAATTCCTCGTTGACGTCGGCGAGGGACAGGGTCCCGTCCTCTTTCCCCTTCCGGAGCCGCTCGGCCTCGATCCTGGCCGGGTCCCAGAAGGGGAGAGGGTCCGGCGCGGGCTCCAACGTCCGCCGCAGCCAGCCCGTCAGGCCGCGCCTGGCGGGTTCGGGCGGCTCGGGCCTGCGCCGGGCCTCTTCCGCCTCGCGGGCGCGGTGACGGTCGAGGATGGCGGTGTATTCCTCAAGGTTGGACCTGGCGCGCCGCATGGCGATGTCGAGTTCGTTCCAGGCCCGGATATCGGCCCCGATGACGGCCTTGCAGTCCTCCAGGATCCGCCGGCCGCCGGCGGGGAGATGCGGGTTGGCCAGCAGTCGGTCGATGTCGGGCCGGAGCTCGTCGATGCCGGGCATGTAGATGACGGCCTTCCCGTCCGCCCCCGTCTCCGCCCGCTCAAGCACGGCCCGGATGCGCCGGCATTCGTGGTCGAGGATCGCGGCCGGGCTTGAGGCCCAGCCCTGATCGGTCGCGGTGACGCCGGCCTCGGCCCGGGCCTGGCGATGGGCGTCCAGAAGAGGCTGGATGACTTCCCTGGGCTCTCCGGACAGCATCTCGTGCGACGCGAGCGCTTCGAGCACGGCCATGTGTCCGGCGAGGCGCCGGGTCGCGAGCGTCGAGCCGGGGATGGCGGCTTCCCGCTCGTTGATGACGCGCTCTTCTTCGCCGAGCCGCTCCCAGAACCGTTCCGCGACGCCGACCGCGAAGAACTGGTCGGCGAGGAGGGTCCGCCAGGCCTGGAGATCGAACTCGGGGCGCCGGAAGTCCGGCGGCAGGCCGCGCAGTATCCTGTCCAGCGCCTCGGTCCGGTCCTGCGCGCGGAGCAGGCGGTCGAAGTTGATGAAACTGCGGGCATGAAATTCGATGCGCAGGTCGATGTCGTCCATGTGCTCTTCGTGCATGACCTTCAGCGAGGCGGCCAGGGTGGAGAGCTGTGCTTCGACGTGGCGGCGCCATTTCTGCGCGCGGACGGGGTCGGCGCTCTCCAATTCCCCGGCCAGGGCCACTGCGCGCGCGACGATGTCGCCATGGTCCGGCCGGTCGAGCGGAACCAGGATGTCGGGATAGTAGCTGCCGGGCCTGATCTCCTCCCAGGCCTTGTCGAGGGCGCGCTCTTCCGCCCTCTGTGCGGCGGCCTTGTCGGAGAGCCACTGCCCGTCCGTGCGGGTCACGCCGGCGGCCTCGCGCGCCTCCGTCCAGGCCTGGAGCCGTTTCTCGATCCAGGCGCTCTCGCCGGGGTCTTTGAACTCGACGACCGTCCCGAGCCCGGTGGCTGCCCTGAGGGTCTCCATGTGCCGGTGGAGGCGCCGGGTCGCGAGCGCGGAGCGGGGAAGGAGGGTTTCGCGGGCGCGGATCGCAGCGTCTTCGGCCCGTATGGACCTGAGCAGCATACCGGACGCCTCTTCCGTATTCGGCGTGGCTTGCAGCCAGTCCAGCCATTTGCCTCGTGCGACGCCCGGAACGGCGAGTTCCTCGGGAAGGTGGACCGTGAATCTGGCGGCATAGGTTCGCAGGCGGTCGTATTGCCAAAGGTCCGTGTAGCGCCATCCCGGCGCGGCGGTCGGCATGCGGACGGCGGAGCGGGCTTTCTCCAGCGCCGCGTCCAGCTCCTGGAAATGCCGGGCGAGGTATGCCGCCTGCTTGCGCGCGGTATCGGCGTCCAGCGATGGGTCCGCGGCATGCCGGACCGTACGCTCGACGATCCATACATGTTCGGGATGGCCGAGCGCGCCCAGCGGATCGACGCGTTTCGCCTCGTTCAGCATGCGCCAGCTTTCGCGGAGTTCGCGGCTCGTCTCGATCCGGCGCTCGATCTGCTCGTCGGTGGGCCAGGGCGCGTCGGTGCGCGTGACGCCGGCTTGTCGGCGCGCCTGGCGGTGCTGGCGGATGAGCCGGCGGATTTCCTTGCGCGCGCTTTCGGTGACTCCGTCGAGAGACAGGGCACCGTTGAGTGCCGCTATGTGGTCCGCCAGCCGCCGGGTCGGGAGCGTGGAGTCTGGCAGTAGCTCTTCGCGGCGCCGGATGAGCGCTTCTTCGGCGTCCAGCCCCCGGACGAAGCTGTGCAGGACCTGCGTATATGTCGGCGCAATTGCGATGCGCCGGCGCCAGAGCGTGTGCTCAGCCTTGCGATCGCCCGGAAGTGCCATGCCGTCATCGAGCGCGGCCAGGAACGCGCTCGACTGGCGCATGAGCCGGCCGTAACCGGCGACGCTCTCCGGCGAGAGCGGTCCGCCGGTGTTCCGCCTGAGCGGCGTCGTCCTCTTCCAGACCTCTGTCAACTCGGCGCCGACAGCGGCGTAATGGCCGTCGAGGAAGCTGCGCCAACTGCGGGCGGTGTCGCGATCGATCTCCCGGTCAGTCACGAACACCACTGTCCGGCGCAGCAGCCCGGCATGCTCCGGATCGTCCAGGAATGCGAGCGGCTCCTGGCCGGCGCGGGCGCGAAGCGCGGTCCAGTCGGCTTCGAGCGCCTGGGAGCGGCTCCGGCTCC
>JAPOZD010000166.1 GCA_026706245.1 Alphaproteobacteria bacterium | reverse complement strand
GATCCCGGCAGGCATCTGGCGCTGGAGCCGCCGGCAAGCGTGACCGGACTCGCCGAGTTCGGATACAGCGAGGCAGAGATCGAGCTGACAGCCACGCCGGTTGCGGTTTCGTCGCCTTTCCGCCTGCTCTCCACGGCGGGCGCGGAGATCATGCTGGAGACCGCCCGGCGCCTGCGGCCTTTCGCGACTCGCGCGGGCGACCGCATAGAGAACGTCGTCCGCGGTGGTTGCTACCGGTCCCGCTGGCTTCGGGATCTGTGCATCAGCCCGGAGGTTGCGGAGGCAATGTCCGCAATTTATGGCGCGCCGGTTGCGCCGCATTCCATGCCTGTGCATCTCGGACACATGAACTTCGAACCCGCCAATCCGGCCGAGGCTGTGGACAAGTGGCATCACGACACCATACCCCTCGACTATGTGATGATGGTGACGGACCCGGCGGGACTTGCAGGCGGACGGTTCGAATATTTCACGGGCACGAAGGCCGAAGCCGCCGCGCTCGCTGCCGAAGGCAGGACCCCGCCGTGGGACCGGGTCGTCGTCCCGGAATTTCCCGGGCCCGGCTACGCGATCGCGCTCCACGGCAACATGGTCGTGCATCGCGCGGCCCCCCTCACCGAGCGGGCCGAACGCGTCACCATGGTCAACGGCTATGTCGCGCTCGACCGGAGCCGGGACGACCAGAGCCGCGCGCGCGACCTCTTCGGCATCGACGACGAGGAGACGATCTATACGGAGCTGGCCAGACATGCCGCCTGGCGCGCACAGGGGCGGCTCGGCGCGCTGGTCGAGACCCTGCCCTTCCAACGGGACCCGGAGGCGGTCATCGCGCGTCTGGAAGCAGCCGTCGAGGATGTCACGCGGGTCATCGACGACATGAAGGCCGGCCCGCGGGACGCCGAACATTACGAGCGCTGAACCGCACCCGATGCGCCCGGCGAATCCGGCCCGGCTTCAGTAGAGCGTGCCGTCCTTGCGGGTGAAGCGCCATTTGCCGTCCGCGCCCATGACGGCCTGGATGTCGTCCTGGGGGTAGCTGCCCTCGTCGCCTTCCGGCCGGTCGCCGATTTCGAGAATCACCAGGTCCCGGTCGCTGCGGTTGAGGATATGGTGCGCCTCGCCCCGGGCGGGGAAGCCGGCGCACATGCCGGCGGTGAGCCGCGTTTCTCCGGACGGGGTCGCCAGCACCGCCTCGCCCTCCAGCACATAGACCAGTTCATCCTGTTTGCTGTGGGTGTGCATCAGCGCGGACTCGCCGCCCGGCGTGATCCTGGTCAGGTTCACGCCGAAATTCGTGAGGCCGAAGAAATCGCCGAGCGCCCGCTTCTGCCGCCGCGCCATGCGGCTGGCGAAGGGCTCGGGATAGTTGGACGGCTTCGTCCTGAGTGGCACCTCCGCGGCCGCAATGACGGCCGGCGCCTTGTCGTTCGTCATCGCTGTTTCCCTTGCCGCCGGGCGGCAGGCTTCGGTCGGGTTCTCTGTCAGGATAGCCCCTCGACCGCCATCGGGACATGCCGGGGCTCCGCCGCGACCCGGTCGAGCCAGGCCCGCACGCCCGGATAGGCGCCGAGGTCGAAGCCCCCTTCCCCGGCCACATGGGTATAGGCATAGAGCGCGATGTCGGCGATGGTCATGCCCCTGCCGCCGAACCAGTCCGCCCGGCCCAGATGGCCTTCCATCACGGCGAGCGCGGCATGGCCGCCCTCCCGTTTTGCCGGAAGCTGCGCGCGCTGCAGGTCCGTCAGCGCGCCGAGATGAAGCCAATGGCGGACGACCGCGATGCAGGGCTCGTGGCTGTATTGCTCGAAGAACATCCATTGGAGGGTCTGCGCGCGCGCAAGCCGGTCCGAAGGAAGAAAACGCGAGCCCTCCGCCAGATAGAACAGGATGGCGTTCGACTCCGCGAGGCAGGTCCCGTCCTCGAGCTCCAGCACCGGAATGCGCCCGTTGGGGTTCTTCTCCAGGAAGTCGGGCGCGCGGGAGGCCCCCTTGTCGATATCCACCTCGATGCGTTCGAAGGCCCGGCCCAGATGGGCGAGCAGCAGGCGCGGCTTGTAGCCGTTGCCGGAGGTGTGGTTGTCGTAAAGGCGGAGCATCGGGCGTTCCTTGGACTATCGGGTCGGCGTCCATGATGGGCGCAGTCAGGGAACAGTCCCGTGGCGCTTTTGCCTATTTTCGGTAAGATCGCGCCACTGTGCCGGACCATCCGCCCCACTCGCATGTCGTCGCGCTCGCCTATGACGGTCTCTGCACCTTCGAATTCGGCTGCACATACGAAATCTTCGGCCTGCCCCGGCCGGAGCTGGACCGCCCCTGGTATCGCTTCGATGTCTGCGCCGCCGAGCCCGGCCCGCTTCGCGCTGCCGGCGGGCTCGTCGTCGAAGCGCCTTATGACCTCGGCCTGATCGAGCGCGCCGACACCGTTGTCGTGCCGGGCTGGCGGGCTGCGGATGCGCCCGTGCCCGGGCCCCTGCTGGAGGCGCTGAGGCGCGTCCCGGAACGCGGCGGGCGGCTGGTCTCCATCTGCTCGGGCGTCTTCGTGCTGGCGGCCGCCGGCGTGCTCAACGGCAGGCGCGCCACCACCCACTGGCGCTATGCGGCACTGCTGGCCCGGTGCTACCCGGCCATCCGGGTGGACGCGGATGTGCTCTATGTGGACGAAGGCCCGGTGCTGACCTCGGCCGGCAGCGCGGCGGGCCTCGATCTCTGCCTCCATATCGTCCGGCGGGACCACGGGGCGGCGGTCGCGAATGCCGTCGCCCGCCGGCTGGTGCTGGCGCCGCACAGGGATGGCGGCCAGCAGCAATTCGTGGCGGCGCCGCTTGCCCGCGAGGCCGGCAACGGCCGGCTGGCCGCCCTGCTGGACTGGCTGCCCGCCCATCTCGACGAGCCGCTGACCGTGGCCGACCTGGCGGGCCGGGCCGGCATGAGCCTCCGCGCCTTCCAGCGCCGCTTCCGGCAGACGCTCGGGACGACGCCCGGCGAGTGGCTCATCCGCCAGCGCGTCGCCCGCGCCCGCGAGCTTGCGGAGACGACGCAGCTTTCTGTGGAACGGATCGCGGCCGAGGCGGGCTTCGGCTCCGTTGAGACGCTGCGCCATCATTTCCGCCGCCTCGTCGGCACCACGCCCGGCCGCTACCGCCGCAGCTTCGCCCCGGCTGCGGGCCGTTTCGCGGGCGGCGGCGAGCGGCTAGAATAGGCCCGATGCCGCGCTAGCTCAGTCGGTAGAGCAGCCGATTTGTAATCGGCAGGCCGCGGGTTCGAATCCTGCGCGCGGCACCATCCCCGCTCCTGAAGTCTTTCCGCGAGGCCCGTCCTTCAGTCCCCGTGGGGATTCTCCACCCTCGGCCAGTAGGGGGCGGCGAAGCGCTCATAGGGGATCGTCGCGAAGTCGGGCGGGATGGCGCCCGCGCAGGCGACATAGGCGATCCGCGATGCGAGGGGCGCGAAGCCGGCATAGAAATGCTGGGTGGATTTGACGGCGATGCCCCTGTAGCCGGCCGGGTCGATGCCGAGTTGGGTCATGCCATCCGGGTGGAAGACCTGCGTGCGGGTCGATGTGAGGATGAGATCGATGCCGGCGTCCGACGAGAGCCAGACGGCCGTGCCCATGCTCATGGTGGCCTCGCCGAAGGTCTGCGAAGCGCCCTCCAGTATGCGCTTCACCGTCACGGCCAGGTCCACGGGCCAGCCGGAGTCCGGTCCGCATTTGCCGCCGACCCGCAGCCGCAAGGCGGCGCCCTCGCCCGCCTCCTCGCAGAAGCGCACAGCGACCGGATCCCAGTAGTAGCCGGAGAGCAGACCCGTTGCGCCGCGTTCGAGCGCGCGGGCCAGCAGGAAGGTCGAGTCCGAGGGCGCGCCGCCGCCGGCATTGTCGGCGACATCGGCGACCACCACCGGGCCGGGTCCGGCTTCGATCAGGTCCAGCGCCTCGTCGATGGTCACGGTGTCCTGCCCGGTCTCGTCGCGCAGCTCCCAGATCCGCTGCCCGAAGGCCCTTGCGGTCCCGGCCGCGAGAGCGGCGTCGCCATCGGCCACGACCAGCACCCTGGCCGTGGTTTCCGGCACGTCCTGCCAGGGGAAGCCGTGCGCGAAGGAGACCGAGAGGATGCCGTCCCTGCCCTCGGCCGCCTGCATGTCCTCGACCAGGCCCCGCACCGGCTCCACGGGCGTGCGCCACATGCCGACCATCCGGCAGTCATGGACGGCCATGACCGGTTTCGCGTCGCCCCGGTGGGCGGCGAGGCAGATATCGAACAACTCGGCCGCGCGTGCGCCGCCGTCAACATGCGGATATTCCTTGAACGTGACCAGCGCGTCCGCGTTCTCGACCATCTTCGGCGTGATCGAGCAATGAAGGTCCAGCTCGCCGCCGACAATGGCATCCGGCCCGACGATCCCGCGCACGCAGGCGAGCAGGTCGCCCTCACAGTCCTCATAGCCCTCCGCCGTCATGGCGCCGTGCATGGACACGAGCACGATATCGACCGGCATCGCCGCGCGGAGGTCGTCCAGTATCTCGTCGCGAAAGCCCTCATAGACCCTGCGCACGGTAAGCCCGGCGGGCTGGGCGAAGGCGGCGAGGCTCTCCACGACCTGGCCCTGGCGCTCCTCTGCAGCCTTGCGCCAGACATGCAGCGGCAGGCTGAAGGCGGAGGCGGGGTGCCGGGTGGCGTCGCCGCGGAAAAGCATGGTGTCCTCGAAGGTCTGCACGCCGGTCGGCATGGACGAGAAGGTGTTGGTCTCGGTGCCGAGACAGGCGATGAAGACTTTCATGGAGTCCCCCTTGACTGGGTAGCGGTCCGGGACACGCCGGCGCCGTTATAGAGATGGCATTCGGTGTTGTGGCCGCCCTCCGAGGCCGGCCGGGGCGGCTCGGACCTGCAGATCTCCATGCACTCCGGGCAGCGCGGATGGAACGAGCAGCCGGGCGGCGGATCCAACGGGTTCGGGAAGACGGCGCCGAGATGCGTGTCGGGCACGCCGAGGCGCGGGTCGGGCGTCAGCACCGAGCCGAGCAGGGCGCGGGTATAGGGATGGCGCGGGTCGCCGAAGAGCGTGTCGGAGTCGGCCTCCTCGACGATGCGGCCGAGATACATCACCGCCACCCGGTCGGCCATGTGTTGAACGACCGCCAGATTGTGGCTGATGAGCAGATAGGTGAGGCCGAGTTCCTCCTTCAGGTCCTGCAGCAGGTTGAGGATCTGGCTCTGCACCGAGACATCGAGCGCCGACGTCGGCTCGTCGCAGATCACCACCTCCTGGCGCATGATGAGCGCGCGCGCGATCGCCACACGCTGGCGCTGGCCGCCCGAGAGCTGGCTCGGATAGCTCGACGCCACCCGGCGCGGCAGGCCCACGACATCGAGCATTTCGCCGACCCTGCCGGACCATTCCGACGGCGCGCCGACATTATGGATCCTGAGCGGCTGCGAGATGATGGACTCGATGGTCTTGGTCGGGTTGAGCGAGGAATAGGGGTCCTGGAAGATCGGCTGGATCCGGCGCGCGATTTCGCGGCGGGAGAACCCGGCCGCGCTGCTGCCGGAATAGAGCACGTCGCCCGAACTCGGCCGTTGCAGGCCCAGCAGGATGTTCGCCATCGTGCTCTTGCCGCACCCCGACTCGCCGACCAGCCCCACGACCTGGCCCCTGGGGATCTTCAGCGAGACGCCGTTGACCGCGCGGAGCGGTTTCGAGCCGCGCAGGAGGCCCTGGCTCACCTGGAAGACGCAGGTGACATCCACCGTTTCGAGCGCCGCAGCCTCGGTCATGGCGCCTCCGCGGCCTGCCGTTCGCCCAGCACCTCTTCCGGCGTGCGCAGGCAGGTATAGGCGTGGCCGTCGCCCATGCGCGTCGGCTCGTCCGGCATACCGGCGCAGGCGTCGCCCGCATGGTCGCAGCGGTTGCGGAACATGCAGCCGGCAAGGTCGCCGACGAGGTTCGGCACGATACCGGGCACGGATCCCAGGCGTTCGCCGCGCCGCGTCCGGCCCGGGATCGGGATGCAGCGCAGCAGCCCTTGGGTATAGGGGTGCATCGGCGCATCGAAGACCGTCTCGCAGGGCCCCTCCTCGACCGTCTTGCCCGCATACATGACCTGCACCTTGTCGGCCACGCGCGCGACGATGCCGAGATCGTGGGTGATGAGGATCATGCCCATCCGGAATTCGCGCTGGAGCTCGGCCAGCAGGCGGAGGATCTGGGCCTGGATGGTGACGTCGAGCGCGGTGGTGGGCTCGTCCGCGATAATCAGTTCCGGCCCGCACATCAGCGCCATGGCGATCATCACGCGCTGGCGCTGCCCGCCCGAAAGCTGCTGGGGATACTGGCCGAGGCGGGAGGCGGCGGAGGAAATGCCGACCTTTTCGAGGAGGAAGACCGCCCGGTCGCGCGCCGCCGCGCGGTTCTGCTCCACATGGCGCAGATAGACTTCCGCCAGCTGGTTGCCGATGGTGTAGGACGGGTTAAGCGAGGTCATCGGCTCCTGGAAGATCATCGACATGGAGCCGCCGCGCAGCCGCGCCATCTCGCGCTCGCGGAAATCGCGGATATCGCGGCCGAGAAAATCCATCCGGTCGGCGGTGCGCCGGGCGGTCTTCGGCAGCAGGCCCATGACCGCGAGCGAGGTCAGCGACTTGCCGCAGCCCGACTCGCCGACGATGCAAAGCGTCTCGCCGCGCGAGACCGAAAAACCGATGCCGCGCACGGGATGAAGCATCCCGGCCGCGACGGGGATATCGACACGCAGGTTCTCGACCTCAAGGATCGTCTGGGACGCCATCTCAGCGTTCCCGTTCGAGCGTGACATCGCGCAGCCCGTCGCCGAAGAGGTTGATGGCAAGCACGAGCATGAACAGGCAGACGCCGGGCAGCGCCAGCAGCCAGGGCGAGAAGAACATGTATTCGCGCCCCTCGTTCAGCATCAGGCCCCAGCTCGGCGTCGGCGCCTGCACGCCGAAGCCGAGGAAGGAAAGCGCGGCTTCGAGCAGGATCGCGTTCGCCATCTCGACCGTCGCCACGACGGTCAGCGACGAGAGCACATTGGGGAAGATTTCGCGCACGATGATGTAGGGCGTCGAACAGCCCATGGCGCGCGCTGCCTTCACATAGTCGAGGTCGCGCGCCTGCATGGTGATGCTGCGCATCACCACCGCGAACCGGTCCCAGAGGAACAGCCCGAGCACCAGGATCACCACGGTGAGCGAGGCGCCGAAGGCCACCACCGCCGCCATCGCCACCAGGAAGACCGGCATGGCAAGCCGCGTGTTGATGATGAAGTTCACCACCATATCGACCCGTCCGCCGAAATAGCCCGCGGTCACGCCCAGCACCGTGCCGATAACGCCCGAGATCAGCATGGTCGAGAAGCCGATGAGCAGCGAAATCTGGCTGCCGTAGATGAGCCGCGAGAGATAGTCCCGGCCCACCTTGTCGGTGCCGAGGATATGCTCCGGATCGATCTTCTTCTCGTGCCAGAACGGGTTGGTCAGGCGCTTTGCGAGGTCCTGGTCGTAGGGGTCGTGCGGCGCGAGCAGCGGGGCGAGGATCGCCACCGCGAAGATGGCGACGAGGATGACCGCGCCGATCAGGAAGCTGTGGTTGCCGAGAATGCGCCGGCGGAGCTTGGACCAGGGCGAGGGCTCGAGGATTTCCTCGGCCGTCTGCCGCTGTCGGAAAACGAGGGATCTGGCAGCGCCGGGTTCGGTCATGGCAATGCCTCAGCGCACCGAGATTCGCGGGTCGAGATAGGCGTTGAGCAGGTCCGCCAGCAAGGTCAGCACCACATAGAACGAGGCGAAGACCAGCACGATCGCCTGCACCACCGGCAGGTCCGAGCGCAGCAGCGCATCGTAGGAGAGCCAGCCGATGCCCTTGAGGTTGAAGATTGTCTCGATGACGATCGAGCCGCCCAGCATGAAACCGAACCACACGGCCGCCAGCGCGACGACCGGGATGATCGCGTTCCTGAGCGCGTGCTTGAAGAGCACCGAGGCCGGGCTCAGCCCCTTGGCGCGCGCCGTGCGGATATAGTCGGAGCCCAGCACCTCGATCATGCCGGCGCGGGTCAGGCGCATCAGCGCGGGCGTGGCGTAGTAGCCGAGCGCAATGGTGGGCATGACATAGTTGGCCCACTGCGTGTGGCCCGAAATCGGCAGCCAGCGCCACCAGACGCCGAAGACGATAATCATCATCAGCGCGAACCAAAAGGTCGGCAGCGCCTGGCCGAGGACCGCTATGAACAGCGCGATCCGGTCGACGATCGAATTGGGCCGCATCGCGGCGAGCGTGCCCAGCGGGATCGAGACGGCCAGCGCAAACAGGATCGCCAGCGTGCCGAGCAGCATAGTCCGCCCGATACGCTCGGAAACCATGTCGAAGACGCGCTGCTTGTAGTGGTAGCTCTCGCCGAAATCCCCGGAGAGCGCCCGGCCGAGCCAGTCGAGATACTGGACATGGATCGGCCGGTCGAAGCCGTAGAGCTTGCGGATCGCCTGGATGTCCTCCTCGCTCGCCTGTTCGCCTCCGATGGTCAGCGCGGGATCCGCCGAGAGGTGGCTGAGCGAGAAGGTCAGCCCCGAAACGACGATCAGGATCAGGAACGCAACGAAGGTCCGCTTGAGCGTATAGGCCGGCATTCCGCCGCACTCCGACGGTCGAAGGAACGGCAGGGCGGGAACGCGGCCCGCCCTGCCCTGTCGCCGCCCCCTTGCGGAGGCGAAGCGGCGTCAGCTGCTCGCCCAGCCGTACTGCCAGAAGCGCGGAATCTCATCCTGGTAGGGGATGAAGTTCAGTTCCTCGCGATAGGCGTAGTTCCGGACATGGTTGAACATCGGCAGCCAGTAGACCTCGCGCGTGATCTTCTCGACGGCCTTGCGGTAGGCGGCCTTGCGCACCTCGGGGTCGGAGCTCGTGTCGCCCTCTTCCAGCCACGCGGCCACCTCGTCGTCGAGCGCGAAATCGTCCGGCCCCTTCTTGAAGAAGTGGCTGGTGATCGCCGACATGTCGTTCATCGAATAGGAGCCCCAGTCCATCAGGAACATCGGCGTCGTGCCCTCGTTGCGCTGTTTGTCGCGCAGCGCGAAGTAAGGCATTTTCGTGAGCGTCGCCCTGATGCCGACCTTGGCCAGGTCGCCCATGATCGCTTCGGCCCAGTCCGCGGGGCGGAAGGTGTAGAAGTCGATCTCGAACCCGTCCGGATACCCCGCCTCGGCAAGCAGCGCCTTGGCCTTTCCGGGGTCGAATTCGTATCTGACCGCCGCCTCGGCGTCGCAGCCGAACTGGGTCGGGAAGCACGGCGTGTGGATGACGCCGGCATCGCCCCGGATCAGGTTCTTCACGAGCGAAGTGCGGTCGATCGCATGGGCCATCGCCTGGCGGACCTTCAGCTTCGTGGTCGGCTCGAACTTGCCGCGGCCGGCGGCGTCGAAGCCGATATAGCCGGTGCGCATCGTGCCGGCCTGGAGGGCCTTGTATCCCGGCACCTGGCCGATCTGGTCCACATGGTCGGCCGAAATGTCGGCGGTCACGTCGATGCCGCCGGCCAACAACTCGGCAATCTGGGTCTGCACATCGGCGATCTCGCGCACGACCATCTTGGAGACCTGCGCCTCGCCCTTAGGGCTGCCCCAAGTGTAGTCCTGATTCTTCTCGAAGACATATTCCTCGGCGGTCTTGATCGAAACGACCTTCATCGGGCCCGTGCCGACCGGCTTCCGGCCCATGCCTTCCGGACCGACTTCCGCGTAGTACTCGTTCGGATAGATCGTCAGCGGCCCCGACAGGAACTCGAACGCCTGCGGGAACGGCTTCTTCATGTGCAGGTTGACGGTGTACCGGTCCACCTTCTCGGCCCGGTCGATCCAGTTGACGTTGCGCTGCACCTTGACGCCGTTGTCCGGGTTCGAGATCCAGTTCAGCGTGAAGACCACATCGTCGGCGTCAAAGGGCTCGCCATTATGGAACTTGACGCCCTCGCGCAGCTTGAACTGCCAGGTCGTGTCGTTCAGCAGCTCCCAGCTCGTCGCCAGCAGCGGCTTGTATTCGAAGGTCTTCGGCTCGCGGTAGATCAGTTGGTCCCAGACCATGCGGCTGAACCAGATGCCCGTCCGGTTGGTGTTGAAATAGTTGTCCACATTCTCGATGGGGCCGGTAGAACCCCATGCGATGACGAGCGAATCGTCGTCCGGTCCGGCGCTGGCCGAGGTTGCGAGCATCGCCGCGCCGGCGATCGACGCCGCAACGCCTGCAAATTTCCTGAAAGTCATGCGTGTCTTCTCCCTGCTTGATTTCCGGCAGGGGGGCCCGCTGTCGCTCCCGAAGGTTCGCACCCGGCGCGCAATGGCGGCGCGGCCCGAATGCTAACGGTCGGCAACGAAGGAGCCCCCTGTCGGCATGCGGAGACCATGCACCAACCCGTCACCCTGTCAACGCAACGATTGGCCGCGCATTGCAGGGGAGCGCGGCCGCCCCTGCCGGACACGATGCGCTCCAGGCCCGCGACCGTCACCTGCGGCCGGAGCGAGCCGCCGGCCCGGGGCGGAGCCCGACGCTGCCGCCTGCCGACAAAGATGTTTGGGGCGCGCCTCAACAGGGTGCTAGACTGGCGGCTCTCCCTGCCACCAGCACCCCCGGAGGCCGCCCCATGCCGTTGCAGCCGAATTCGCCGGAAGCGCGCGATGTCGCGTATCTGCTTCACCCCTACACCAATTTCCGCCAGCACGAAGAACAGGGGCCGATGGTCATCGAGCGCGGTGACGGCGTCTATGTCTGGGACACGGGCGGCAAGCAGTATATCGAGGGCATGGCCGGCCTGTGGTCCACGTCGCTGGGATTCCAGCACAAGCGCCTCGTCGCCGCCGCCGTGAAGCAGCTCGAAACCCTGCCCTACTACCACCAGTTCGGCCAGAAATCGCATCTGCCCGGCATCGACCTCGCCGAGCGGCTGATGGGCTTGGCGCCGACCTCGGTCTCCAAGGTGTTCTTCAACAACTCGGGCTCCGAAGCGAACGACACCGCGATCAAGTTCGTCTGGTATTACAACAATGCCCGCGGGCGCCACCAGAAGAAGAAAATCATCGGCCGCGTCAACGGCTATCACGGCATCACGCTGGCGGCGGCCAGCCTGACGGGCCGCTCGCTCAACCATTCCGGCTTCGACGTGCCGCTCGAGCGCTTCATCCACACGAACAACCCGCACTACTACCGCTTCGGCGAGGACGGCGAGAGCGAAGAGGACTTCGCCACCCGCATGGCGGAGGAGCTCGATGCGCTGATCGAGTCCGAGGGCCCGGATACGGTAGCCGCGTTCTTCGCCGAGCCGGTGATGGGCGCGGGCGGCGTTATCGTGCCGCCGGCCACCTATTTCCCGAAAATCCAGGAGGTGCTGCGCAAGCACGATGTGCTGTTCGTTGCCGACGAGGTGATCTGCGGCTTCTGCCGGACCGGGAATTTCTGGGGCTCGGAGACCTTCGGCATCGAGCCCGACATCCTGGTCTGCGCCAAGGCGCTCTCCTCCAGCTACCTGCCGATCTCGGCGACGATGATCAGCGACGAGGTCTATCAGGCCATCGCCGACCAGAGCGCCAAGATGGGCGTGTTCGGCCACGGCTACACCTATTCCGGCCATCCGGTCGCGGCGGCGGTCGCGCTGGAGACCCTCAAGATCTACGAGGAGGAGGACACGCTCGGGCATGTCCAGAGCGTGGTCGGCCGGTTCCAGGAGCGCATCCAGGGTTTCGCGGGCCATCCGCTGGTCGGCGAGGCGCGCGGCGTCGGGCTGGTCGGCGCCACCGAACTGGTGAAGGACAAGGCGACGAAGGAGGCCTTCGCGGCGTCGGACGGCGTCGGCGCGCTCGTCAACGACCTCTGCGCCCAGGAGGGCCTGATAACGCGGCCGGTCGGGGATTCGATGTGCTTCGCGCCACCGCTGGTCATCACCGCGAGCGAAATCGACGAGATGTTCGACCGCTATGCCCGCGCGCTCGATGCCGGCCTCGACCTGCTGACGAAGCAGGGCAAGGCGGTCGCGTAGCCTCGAAGGGCCTGAGCGCCTTGTCGCCGGGGCCGCCTGCCGGGCCGCCGTTTCCCCGCGGCGAGGGAGGCGGCCGGTTCGGCTGCGCGCTGCCGGCTGCGCTTCCCGATAGCGAAAAACCGGCTGGCGGGGCGGACCGGGAGATCCGCTAGCCATGGCCCCCGACTCCGAGGTGCTGGTCCGGTTTCGGGACGTCGAAAAGACCTATGACGGCCGCGTCAATGTCGTGGACCGCCTCAATCTCGAAATCCGCAGGGGCGAATTCCTGACGCTGCTCGGGCCGTCGGGCTCCGGCAAGACCACCATCCTGCTGATGCTCGCCGGCTTCGAGGCGGTGACGGCCGGCGACATCGTCCTCAACGACCGCTCGCTGCGCAATGTCCCGCCCTTCCGGCGCAATATGGGCATCGTGTTCCAGAACTACGCGCTCTTCCCGCACAAGTCGGTGTTCCAGAACGTCGCCTTTCCGCTCGTCCAGCGCCGGCTTCCGAAGCAGGCCGTCAGCGAGAAGGTGGAAGCGGCGCTGCGCATGGTGGACCTGACCGACCTCGGCGAGCGGCGTCCGCACCAGCTTTCCGGCGGACAGCAGCAGCGGGTGGCGCTTGCGAGAGCGCTGGTCTTCGAGCCCGAGATCGTGCTGATGGACGAGCCGCTTGGCGCGCTGGACAAGAAGCTCCGCGAGCAGATGCAGATCGAGATCAAGCATCTGCACGAACAGCTCGGCATGACCGTCGCCTATGTCACCCACGACCAGGGCGAGGCGCTCACCATGTCGGACCGGGTGGCGATCATGAATGACGGGCTCATCCAGCAGGTGGGCTCGCCGCATGAGGTCTATGAGAAGCCCGCCAACGCCTTCGTCGCCAACTTCATCGGCGAGAACAACAGCTTCGAAGGCCGGATCGAAGGCATCGACGGACGGGACTGCGCCGTCAGGCTGGCTTCGGGCGACATCATCCACGCCCGGTCTGCGGCGGCGCGTGCGAACGGAGAGACGGCCCTGCTGTCGCTGCGTCCCGAGCGCCTGGTCATCGGGCCGGCGGCGCAAGGCATGGCGAACCGGTTCGGGGCGCAGGTGGTCGAGGTGATCTATTTCGGCGCCCACAACCGCGTGCGACTCGCCATGGCCGGACGGGACGACATCATCGCGCTGGCGCCTGCCGGCGCGGCCGGCGATGCGCTCGCGCCCGGAGCGGCGGTCGAGATCGGCTGGGCCCCGGAGCACTGCCGGGTGCTGGCGCCGGCATGACGGACGAAGCGAAGACCGCCCCCGCCGACCGCAGCCTGGAGGCGAAGCTCAGGCGCGCCCAGCGGCGGCGCTCCCTGAACGCCTTCCTGCTTGTCGCGCCGCTGCTGCTCTTCATCCTCGTGGTGTTCGCGGGCCCGATCCTCTCGCTGCTCTATTTCAGCGTCGATGACCCGAAGCTGGCCGAGGTCATGCCCCGGACCGCGGAGATAGTCGCCGAATGGGACGGCGCCGAACTGCCGGGCGAAGACGCCTATGCAACGGTGGTCGAGGAAATCCGGGCCGCCTATGAGGACCGGACCGTTGCGGCGGCGGCCATGCGGCTCAACTACGAGATCAGCGGCTTCCGCAGCATGGTGATGCGCACCGGACGCAAGATCCGCCGCATTACCGGCCCGCCCTACAAGGAAGCCCTGATCGGGCTCGACGAGCGCTGGGGCGACATCGCCTACTGGCGCGCGATCAAGGCCTCGGCCGGGCCTTACACCACCCGCTATCTGCTGGCGGCCGTCGATCTCGAACGGAAATGGGACGGCAGCATCGGCACCGCCCCGCCCGAGCGCACCATCTATATCGACTATCTGGAGCGCACCTTCTGGATCAGCTTCTGGGTGCTCGCCTGGTGCATCGCCATCGGCTATCCGATGGCCTATCTCATCGCCACCACCGGCCGGCGCCTGTCGCGGATCCTGCTGGCGCTGGTGCTGCTGCCCTTCTGGACGTCGCTGCTGGTGCGCACGGCCGCCTGGGTCGTGCTGTTGCAGAACAAGGGCGTCGTGAACGACTCCCTGCTTTATGCGGGCCTTACCGACGAGCCGCTCACGCTGATATTCAACCGGACCGGCGTCTATGTCGCAATGGTCCACATCCTGCTTCCTTTCCTGGTGCTGCCGCTCTACGCGGTCATGCGGAACATTCCGGCAAGCCAGACGCGCGCCGCCGCCTCGCTCGGCGCAAAGCCGGTCGCGGCCTTCCTGTCCGTCTATCTGCCGCAGACCCTGCCGGGGCTCGGCGCCGGCTGCATCCTGGTCTTCATCCTCTCGCTCGGCTTCTACATCACGCCAGCGCTCATCGGCGGCGCGTCGGACCAGATGCTGAGCTACCTGATCGCCGAGTTCGCGACCCGGACCGGCAATTGGGGCATGGCGAGCGCCATAGCGATCCTGCTGCTGCTGAGCGTGGCCGCGCTCTATCCGGTCTATCGCGGCCTTGTGCGCGGCGCGGCCGGGTTCCGGTTCGGATAGGCGGGCGGCATGGCGCTTCCGGTCAACGCCACGCGCGGCCAGCATGTCTGGTACTGGTGCCTGCGCCTCATCTGCGCCTTCGGCTTCCTGTTCCTGATCGGCCCCATCGTCATCGTCGTGCCGATCTCCTTCAGCGCAGGCAGTTTTCTCAGCTATCCGCTGCCCGGCTTCTCGATGCGCTGGTACGATGCGGTGGTCGAGCCCTTCCCCTGGATGTTCGCGCTGGAGAACAGCCTGATCGTCGCGGTCTCGACGACGATCATCGCCACCGCGCTCGGCACGCTTGCGGCCTACGGCCTCACGCGCGCGGACTTTCCGGGCAAGCCCTTCGTCTTCGGCCTCCTGATCTCGCCGCTTGCCGTGCCGCTCGTGATTACCGCCCTCGGCCTCTATTTCTTTTTCGCCAGGGTCGGGCTGGTGCAGACCCATATCGGCCTGATTATCGCGCATGTCGTGCTGGCGGTGCCCTTCGTCGTCATCACCGTTTCCGCGACGCTCAAGGGCTTTGACTGGAACCTCGTGCGAGCCGCCGAGAGCCTCGGCGCGCGTCCGCTCGCCGCCTTCTTCCAGGTCACGCTGCCGCTGATCCTGCCGGGCGTGCTGGCGGGCGCGGTGTTCGCATTCGTTACGTCACTCGACGAGATCATTGTCGCGCTGTTCGTCAGCGGCCCTGCACAACTGACCCTGCCGCGCCAGCTCTTTACCGGTCTGCGGGACCAGGTCGACCCCTCGATTGTCGCGATAGCGAGTATTCTGATAGCCTTTTCGCTTGTCCTGCTGGTGGTTGTGGAACTGCTGCAGTGGCGGAGCGCCGGGCAGCGTTCGCGGCGGGAAGACTGAGCGCAATGCGCCTCCGGCGGGAAACCGGTCGCACACCGTGACCCGGACCGCGAGACCGGTCGGACAAGACCATGAGCAAATGCCCTTAGCGGCGGAAAGGAGGACGAGCCATGAAAATCATCGGGAGGAGTTTCAAACCCCTTTTCGCGGCCGCCGCGGCGCTGGGCGTGCTGTCCGGAGCCGCCGAAGCCCGCGACTTCACCATCGCAAGCTGGGGCGGCAGCTACCAGGAAGCGCAGCGCGACGTCTATTTCAGCCCCTTCAGCCAGGAATCGGGCATCGCCTTCCTGGAGGACGTCTATCTCGGCGGCTGGGCGCAGTTCCAGGCCATGCAGGACACGGGGCAAATCCCCTGGGATGTCGTGCAGGTGGAGACCTCGGAGCTCGTCCGGGGCTGCGAGGAAGGCGTATTCGTCCAGCTCGACTGGTCCAAGCTCCTGCCCAAGGAAGACATGCTGCCGGACGCCGTCACCGACTGCGGCGTGGGCAATCTCGTCTGGTCGGTGGTCATCGCCTACAACGCCGACACCATAGGCAAGGCGCCTACCTCGCTCGCCGACTTCTGGGACACCGAGACCTGGCAGGGCAAGCGCGGCATGCGCAAGGGGCCGAAGCTCAACCTCGAATATGCGCTGCTGGCCGACGGCGTCGCGCCCGCGGACATCTACAAGGTCCTCAACACGCCGGAGGGCGTGGACCGGGCCTTCGCCAAGCTCGACGAGGTCAAGCCGCTGGTGCAGTGGTGGGAAGCCGGCGCCCAGGCGCCGGAATGGCTCGCCGCCGGCGATGTCGAGCTGAGCGTCGCCTATAACGGCCGGATCACCAATGCCCAGAAGGAAGGCATAAACCTGCAGATGATCTGGGACGGGACGGTCTACGCCATCGACTCCTGGGCCATCATCGAGGGCGCGCCCAACCAGGACGCGGCATACGCCTTCGTCAAGTTCGTGACCGACCCCGGACGGCAGGCCGACTTCACCAAGGCCTACGCCTACGGGCCGACACACAAGGAAGGTGTGGCC
>JAPOZD010000107.1:382-16512 GCA_026706245.1 Alphaproteobacteria bacterium | reverse complement strand
CCCTGCGCCTCGGCGCCCGGGAACCTGTCCATCGCATCTATGACCAGGCCGATCTCGCCCGCCACGCCCGCCGCCAGGCGCTTCATGATTATGTGCCAGTGCCGTTCGTAGAAAATCCAGGTCGAGACGATCTGGAGGATGATGAGGGGTGTGACGATGATGAGCAGGGAGCGCGCGAACAGCGTGCGCGGCAGGAAGCGTTCCCGACGCCCGGCCATCAGTCGGGCCGCAAGGCGTAGCCGCGCCCCCAGATCGTCACCAGGTAGCGCGGGTGTTTGGGGTCGGGTTCGAGCTTGCGCCTGAGCCGGGCGACCTGCACATCGACGGCCCGCCCGGAGCCGACGCTCATCACGGCGAGCTCCTCGCGCGAGACCGTGCCGCCGCCCCGGAGCGAGAGGGCGCCCAGCAGCACCGCTTCCCCCGGCGCGAGGCGGCGGACGCTGCCGTCCTCGTGCTCCAGGGACTCGCGCCCGGCCGTCCAGGCGAGCGGGCCGAAGCGGAGCGTCTCGCGTCTCGTGGTTTCGCGGCGGCGCAGGATCGTGCGGATGCGCAGCACCAGTTCGCGCGGCTCGAACGGCTTGACCATGTAGTCTTCCGCGCCCGCTTCGAGGCCGCGCACCCGGTCCTCCGGCTCGTCCATCGCCGTCAGCAGCAATATCGGCGTGGCGTTCCCGGACGCCGTCAGCGCCGCGCTGAGTTCGAGGCCCGACTCGCCGGGCAGCATGATGTCCAGCACCACCAGGTCGAAGGCGACGCCGGCCATGGCGCGCCGGGCCGCCTCGGCCTCTTCCATCGCCGTGACCCTGAAGCCCGCTCCGGCAAGATAGCGCTTCAGCAGCGCGCGCAGCCGCTCGTCGTCATCCACCAGCAGGATATGGGGAAGGTCCTGCGAATGGGCGGGCGAAATCGCTTCACGCATGGTCAGAAATCCGCCATAAGCTGCAACGCTGCGTTCCGGTATCATATCGTGCCCGAAGAACGAGGAGAAATGCGCGATGGCGGTGGACCTGCTCCCCTATGACGACCGCGACGGCTTTATCTGGCTGGACGGCGCGCTGGTTCCGTGGCGGGACGCCAGGCTGCATGTCCTGAGCCACGCCCTGCACTATGCCAGCGCGGTCTTCGAAGGCGAACGGGTTTATGACGGGCATATCTTCCGTTCGCGCGCCCATACCGAGCGCCTCCACAACTCCGCCCGGCTGATGGGCTTCGAGATACCCTGGTCGGTGGATGTGCTGGAGAACGCCAAGCGCGAAGTGCTGCAGGCGAACGGCCTGAAGGACGCCTATGTCCGCCCGGTGGCATGGCGCGGCGCGGAGATGATGGGCGTGTCGGCGCAGGACGTCACGATCCATGTCGCGATTGCGGCCTGGTTCTGGGGCGCCTATTTCGGCGACGGCACGGAGATGTCCGGTATCCGCATGAAGACCGGCCGCTATCGCCGGCCGGGTCCCGAATGCGGGCCCGTGCAGGCGAAGGCGACCGGCCACTACCTGATCTGCACGCTCAACAAGCACGAGGTCGAGGCGGCGGGCTACCACGACGCCCTGTTCCTCGACACCAACGGGTTCGTGGCGGAGGGCTCCGGCGCCAACATCTTCCTCGTCCAGGAGGGCAAGCTGCACACGCCGACCCCGGACAGCTTCCTCAACGGCATCACCCGCCAGGCCGTGATCGGCCTTGCCGAGAAGCGCCAGATCCCTGTGGTGGAGCGCTCGATCCTGCCGGAAGAATTCGCCCGTACCACGGAGGTGTTCGTGACCGGCACCGCCGCCGAGGTGACCCCCGTCGCCGAGATCGACGACTACCGCTTCACCCCGGGCGACATCACCCGCACGCTGATGGAAGACTTCCGCGCCATCACCTCGACCGGATAACGAAAGCAAGAGGACTGCCACCCATGCGCGATGCCTATATCTGCGACGCCGTCCGCACCCCCGTCGGCCGCCATTCGGGCGCGCTTGCCGCCGTGCGCGCGGACGACCTCGCCTCCCTGCCGCTCAAGGCGCTGATGGAGCGCAATCCGGGCCTCGACCCGGAGGCCGTGGAAGACGTGATCTATGGCTGCGCCAACCAGGCGGGCGAGGACAACCGCAATGTCGCGCGCATGGCGGTGCTGCTGGCCGGCCTGCCCCAGTCCGTGCCGGGCAGCACGGTGAACCGCCTTTGCGGCTCGTCGCTGGACGCGGTCGGCTCGGCGGCGCGGGCCGTCCGGCTCGGCGAGGCGGACCTCATGATCGCGGGCGGCGTCGAGAGCATGTCGCGCGCGCCCTATGTGGTCAGCAAGTCCGGCGCGCCCTGGGGCCGCGACATGCAGATGTTCGACACCTCCATCGGCTGGCGCTTCGTCAACCGCCGGATGGAGGAGGAGTTCGGCACGGACTCCATGCCGCAGACGGCGGAAAACCTGGCCACCGAGCGGCAGATTTCGCGCGAGGACCAGGACGCCTTCGCGGCGCGCAGCCAGCAGCGCGCGGTCCGCGCCCAGGAGAACGGGCGGCTCGGCAAGGAGATCATCGCGGTGACGATCCCGCAGCGCCGCGGCGAGCCGGTGGTCGTGGACAGGGACGAGCATCCGCGCCCCGGCACGACGGCGGAGAGCCTTGCGAAACTGCGCTCGCTGCACAGGGACGGCACGGTGACCGCGGGCAACGCCTCGGGCGTGAACGACGGCGCGGGCGCGCTCATCGTCGCGAGCGAGGAGGCGGTGAAGCGCCACGGCCTGACGCCCCGGGCGCGCGTGCTCGGCATGGCGACCGCGGGCGTGCCGCCGAGGATTATGGGCATCGGCCCCGCGCCGGCCACGCGCAAGCTGCTGGAGCGGCTCGGCATCTCGCTCGGCGAGATCGACGTGATCGAGCTCAACGAGGCGTTCGCCGCCCAGTCGCTCTCGGTGACGCGCGACCTCGGCCTGCCCGACGACGCCGAGCATGTGAACCCCAATGGCGGCGCCATCGCGCTCGGCCACCCGCTCGGCATGAGCGGCGTGCGCCTCGCCGGCGCGGCGACGCAGGAACTCCAGGAGCGGGACGCCCGCTACGCGCTCTGCACCATGTGCATCGGCGTCGGCCAGGGCATCGCGGCAGTGCTCGAACGGGTGTAGCCGCCGGGTTTTCCCTTTTCGTCATCCCGGCCGGAGCGAAGCGGAGAGCCGGGACCTCGTGACACAAACTCTACCCTTGCGGCGCGAGGTCCCGGATCAAGTCCGGGACGACGCAGTGGGAGCCGGGCGTCGCTTCCGCGGCGGGAGGCGGCGGTATTTCCGCTTGACTTTATCCCCATATATTCTATATATGTTCCATTCGCGAGGCGGAAGGCGAGCGAGGGGATGACCTGACGGGCTGGTGGGCCGGGCGCATTGCGGCGTCCGTTCCGGCGCGATTTTCGAGGGGAACTGCGGGCGGCCGGGGGCCGGGCGGCAGACAGGGGAGGTGCGCGCGCCGCGAGTGCTGCGATGCGGCGATTGGCAGGTCGGGTTGAAGCAGCGGGAACGGAAAGGAGTATTGAATGTCGGACGGGCCGGAAGACATACGGGAGAGGTCCAGGCCGGGCCTGGCGATCGGCATGGAGTTGCGGCGCCGGGCGGTGGCGGCGGTGCTGGAGGAGGGCATGAGCGCCCGGGCGGCGGCGGCGCGGTTCGGGCTGAACTCGGCGAGCGTCAGCCGCTGGGTGAAGCGCTTTCGCGAGCGCGGGCATGTGCGGCCGGACGCACGGGGCGGCGGACGCCGCTCGCAGGTGGAGGCGGAGCGCGAGCGGATCGTCCGCATCCTGGAGGCATGCCCGGAAATGTCCAGCCGGGGGCTGGGCGAGGCGCTGGCCGCCGAGGGCGTGCGGTTCTCCGACCGGACCCTGCGCGGGTTCCTCAAGCGCCACCGCATGGAACTCAGCCGCCGCCGCGCCGTCCGGCGCCAGCGGAAGCGCTGGAAGGCAAGCGGCGGTTAGCGGCCTTCTCTTTCCCCTCCCCCGCTCGGCGGGATAGCCGATCCGTCATTTGTGGGAACCTGAAGTGAACCGATCCTTCAACTTATTGAATTATAGCTGTTTTTCTCGGGAGAGTCTCCGGACATTTTGTGCCACCGAAAATCGGGATACATCGGGTTGCGCGTCCGGGGCAGACTCTCTGAATCCGGGGGGATGTGCCCATCCATCTCAAAATAGCACTGGGAAGGAATCCCTTTGTCAAGGCGGCGGGACTGTCGATCCCCTTCCCGGAACTCGGGTCGGGTTTCACGGACAAACAAGAGTGGCTTTGCGCCGAAGAGGGCTTTGAGTACCACGACCTTGCGGCCACGGCCTGGGCCAAAGGAGTTTGGGCGAGGCTGGATGCCGCCACCTTCCAGGTTCGCCTTTTTTACGAACCCCGGCTAGTGTGTCCTCAGCGGTAGCAACTGGGGAATATGCGTTCCGGTCACACAGGAGGACGCAATGGTGACAGGAGTCTTGATCTGCGGATGCGCTGGTTTCGCGATGTCCGAGGGATCGGTATGGCTAATCTTCCCAAAGGGATTCGCGCTCTCGGAAAACAAATGGCAGAAATGATCGCACGACCTGCACCGCGCTTGCCTACCCTCCGAACGCAAATATCGCGCCGGTTGCGCGCATGACACTGGACGAGGCAGACCCTCCTAGTTCTGAGGCCGACTGGCTGTTTGCCATTGGCGAGGGTAGCGCCTCCCCGGAGGTCGATGGCCTTGTCGCCATCGACGGCTATGATCCGCTGGGACGCCCGCCGGAGGAAGTCGGCCTCATGGAGAGGGCCCGCGACTATGGGGCCTTCGCGGTCTTCTTCGAAGCCTCCCGGCATGGCCGCGCGCCTGTAGCCCAAGCCCTTGTATTCAAAACCGTCACGCCTGACGACAACGCCTTTGCCAAATTACACCAGCGGCTTTGGAGTTGGGGAGGCGTGCCCCTTGTCTTTCGTGCCTCTCCCGGCCTTGTTCAGCTGTTCCGCTGCGCACATGAACCGGACTTTGTCCAGGACGACGGCACCCTGGTTTGCAATCCGATCCGAACGCTCTCCCGTGCTGCCGATATTGCAGCCGAAGAAGAGGCCGTCTGGTGGAGCGCCGCACGCATTCGGAATGGCACGATCTGGGACGACCCGGATGCATGCAAACTCATGCTGTCGGCGGACAAGTCGGCGCACCGCGCGCTCGTTGAGCAGGTGCGGGCGCTTGCCAAGCAACTCAACGACAGCGATTTGCTCGAACCGCCATTGCGGCGCCGACTGCTGATCCTTGCACTGCTCATAGCCTATCTCGAAGAGCGGTGTGTTCTACTGGACAGGGATTTCTCCGACGCTCGCCAGGGCGCAACGAAGTTCTTCCATGTCTTGAGCGATGGCCCCGCCGTCGTGAGCTTGCTAGAGGCGCTCGAAGAGCGCTTCAACGGCCACGTCTTTCGCTTGCGCCCCGCCGAGCGCACCGCTCTGCTCGATAGCAACACCGACTTGGCAAGCTACGCGAAGCTGGTTGAAGGCCTTGAGGATCCGACGGGTCAGCTTAGCCTCTGGCGCCGCTATTCATTCCGTGACCTGCCGGTAGAACTCATCAGCAATATCTATCAGCTATTCGTCAAGGACCCCACAAGCTCGATCTACACGCCTCCGGCTCTGGTACGATTAATGATCGAAGAAGCACTGAGCTGGAACAGGCTCGATGCACTTATCGCTGGCGACGACATCATCCTCGACCCCGCTTGCGGGTCCGGCGTTTTTCTTGTCGAAGCCTATAGGCGCCTGGTGCTGCACTGGCGGTGGCGCAACGATTGGGCCGATCCGACCGTCGACGACCTGATCCCCCTGCTGCACCGGCTTCACGGTGTGGATGTCGAGGAAGGAGCGATCGAACTGGCGGCGTTCAGCCTGTGTCTCAGCCTGTGCGATGCGCTTCGGCCGGAGGAAATCCGAGCAAGTGTGAACCTCTTCCCGCCACTTGCCGGCGAGACGCTTCACCGGAGTTGTTTCTTCGAAGCGAAAGAACAGGGGTTATTGACGGCGCCGATTGCAGCAGTGGTCGGCAATCCTCCTTTCAAGTCGGAGCTGAAAACCAGCGGGGCCAAGCGACGATATGACGCCTATGCCGAGGCATATAAGCAACGGCTGCCGGATAAGCAGATCGCCTACCTCTTCCTCCATGAGGCGATGGAGATTCTCAGGCCCGATGGCATATTGGCGCTGATTGAGCCTGCTGGATTTCTGTACAATCAGAGTGCCACCTTATTCCGGCACAATATCTTCAGCCGCTGGAGCGTACGTGAGATTTTAGACTTCGTATCGGTTCGCGGACTGTTCAAGAAAGGCGATGCTGACCCGAAGGTCGTAGTCGTTCTCCTCGAGGCTAAGAAGCCCGCCTCAGCTGAGCGGGTTATGCACGCCGTCTTCCGTCGTAACGGACGCGCTACCGCTGAACAAGGATTCGACATCGACTACTACGATCTTCACTGGGTTCAATCCGACGATGCCAGAGAGTCGGATGTCGTGTGGAAGTCAAACTTACTCGGCGGACGGAGGGTACGTGATTTCGTTGAGCGTCTTCGGCAATATCCGACGCTCGAAGACATGGCGAAGCGCCGGGACTGGAACTTTGGTGAAGGTTACATTGCCGGACAGAGGGGCATCGCAGGATCATCCGAGCACTTGATCGGTAAGCCTCTACTGCCGACGAAAGCCCTGTCCAAAGCCGGCATCGATGATAGTCATTTGGGGACTATACCGCATGGACCGATTGAAGCCCCCAGGACCGCGGCTCTGTTCACGCCTCCGTTCCTGCTTGTCAAGAAACATGAAGACCTCCATCACGGACTTTGGCAAGGGCATTACCTTGCCTACAAGAGTCGCATTGTCGGCTTTGCATCAAAACGGCACGACCTTGCCCACCTGAAGGCAATCGAGGCATGGCTGGAGAAGGAACCGACCGTCCTCAGGGCATACATCGCAGGAATAAGCACTGGTCTTTTCGTGCAACGCGCCACGGCGATTCTGGCCGCAGATATTTTCGCGCTGCCGTATCCTGAAGACGAAAATCTCGATCTCAGCGTTAATGAGCGCATCGTTGCGCAAGATATCGTGGAGTTTCAGCGGGAGTTCATCCGCCGAGGTACCAGCTCGGCCCTGATGCAATGTGCTTCCGAGGATGCGCTTGATATGTTCAACGAAGCCTTCACCGCGCAGATCAATACCGTCTATGCCCGCCAGCCACTACGCCAACTGGATCGGTATCATTGGGCGGGCGCAATATGTAGCGCATATGTCTTCGGGGATGGAGGCGTGGATTGGTCGGGTGCCGGTGAGCTACAGGCCAAACTGGATGTGTTATTGAGGGGACGTACCGGTGCCAGTCTCACAGTCACGCGCATCGCACGTTTGTACGACCGGAACTTCCTTTTTCTTTTGAAGCCCGATCGTCTTCGGTTTTGGACACGCTCGATCGCACTCTGCGATGCGGATGATGTCCTCGCCGATCTCCGAAGCCAAGGTTTCTGACGTGCTGGCAGACGAAGTTAAGGCCCCGGTGCAGGCGGGGACACTGAGCCATGACGTCCACCTTTCAGGCGAGTGGTTGTCGGCTTTAGTCGACTTCATCGCCGAAACGCTGCCAGACTGGCGCGATGATCGCAGCCGACCGGCACAGACCAGCGAAACTCGCTTGACGACACAGCTTTGTGCGCGACTGAACAGCGTCAGCCGGCATTCCGGTGGTTGGGATTTCCTGCAGTTTCGTCGCGAGGAACCCGACGAAGTGCAGGCAGGACGGTCGATCGATCTCGTCGCTGCACCCAGTGGGGCCGTGATATGGATGGACGGACGCGAATACAGCGAGTACCGGGCTTTGTTGCCGATAGAATGCAAGCGACTGCCAACGCCATCCAGAAAGGATCGGGATGAGCGCGAGTATGTCTTCAGCCGGTTCAGGTCAGCAGGCGGAATTCAGCGGTTCAAGGCTGGTCACCACGGCGCGGCATATGCTCGCGCGGCCATGATCGGTTATGTTCAGGATCGAGATATCCCCTTCTGGTTCATGAAGGTAGAAGCATGGATCGATGGGCTTGTCGCCGCTACCGTCCAAGGCTGGTCGGTGAACGACAAGCTGCGCTTGGCGGCGCACCTTACCGCGAACAGGGTTGCTTCTTTGCAATCAAAGCATCAGCGCGAGTGCGGTCTCGATCCAATCCGGATCGACCATCTGTGGATTGAGATGTAACCGATGGTGCCGTTCCAACAGAGCGGGCGCCTTCGGGTCGATGGCTGGGTTTTCCGCCCATGATTGCGTTGACGGCTTGCCCCACGCGCTCGGCGGCCGTTTCGACCTCGCGGTCTCCGACATGGGCGTAGCGCATGGTCATGCGCACATTGCTGTGGCCGAGCAGGCGGGCAACAGTGGGCAGGGGAACGCCGTTCATCGCCGCCTGGCTGGCTACGGTATGCCGCAGATCGTGCAGGCGCACATCCTCGATCCCGGCCTCGCGCCGCGCCCGGTACCAGAGTAGGAGGTCGGGAGAACGCGGGCGGGCGGGATCGAGCGGCGAGGGAAAGACCCAGGGACCGTTGCCGTTCCGAAGCCGCTGCTCGACGATCTGCCTGGCCAGTCCGTTCAGCCACACGGTTCGCGGGCCGGTCTTGCTGTCGCGGAGTTCCAGCCGGTCGCCCTTCACTTCGTCTCGGCGCAAACGCACGATCTCGCTCTTGCGACAGCCGGTCAGCAGCAGCAGGCGGACAATGTCGGCCTGCTGCGCTTCGGAGGCCGAGCCGCCCGCATGGCGGTCGAGAACATGGTGGAGGCGGGCAATCTCCTCGCGGGACAGGAACCGAGTGGATTTCCGGTCGGGATTATGGGCGATGCCGCGCGCCGGGTTGGTCCCGATATGCCCGCAGGCGATGGCATGGTCGAGAATCTGTCCGAGCAGCGCCAGTGCCTTGTCGGCGTTTCGTGGCGCGGTCCTGCTGTAGCTCTCGAACCAGCCGAGCGCCATGCCGCGTGCGATCCGGTCGAGATGCCGGGCACCGAACGTCGGCAGCAACGCTCCTTTCAGCAGGCTGCCATAGGTCCGTTGCGTGGAGGGCTTGAAACGGTCCCAGCAGGCCGCCTTCCAGGGCCCGGCGACGAAGTCCCGCAACAGCGGCGCCGCCTCGCGGGAGGTGCCGCCGGCATCGCTCGCTTGCGCCGCCGCCGCAAGGCACTCGCGGCGCACATCCTCCACCTTGCGCAGCAGGGCCGGACCGAAGGACATCTTCCGCACGCTGGCATCGGTCTTGCGGTTGTAGATGAAGGTTCGACTCCCGGAGGGGCGCACGCGCACGCCGAGCCCGGCGACCCGCGTGTCCCAGACCGTATATTCGCGCGCCCGGGCCCGGAGCTTCGCTATGCCGGCGTCGGTCAGCTTCCTGTGTTCCGGCATCGCTCAGTTCTCCACGAGAATGGAGGCAAGCGCGTCGGCCGCCTCCCGGACCGAGCGGTCGGACAAATGCGCGTATTTCAGCGTCGTCTGCGCGTCGTTGTGCCCGAGCAGACGCGCCGTCGTCGTGACGCTCTCGCCCTGCATGATCGCGATGCTGGCGTATGTATGACGGCAATCGTGAAGCCGGGCGTCGGCAATCTCCGCCTCCTCCCGAACCCGGCGCCAGAAGGTCTCCGGGATCGTGGCGGACAAGGGTCCCTGACGCTGCGGCGAGGGAAAGACCCATTTGTCCAGCCTCGGCAATCCTTCGAGGACCCCGCGCGCGGGCGCGGACAGCCAAACCGTACGGGGCCCCGCCTTGCCGTCGCGAAGGAACAGGCGGTCCTCCCTGTAGTCGGACCACTGAAGCGTCAATATCTCGCTCTTGCGGCAGCCGGTCAGCAGCAGCAGGCGCACGAACGCCGCCTCGCGCGGATACCGCGCCTCATGGCTGTCCAGAACCCGCGCAAGACGGCGAAGCTCCACCTCCGACAGAAAGCGTTCGCGCCCCTTGCGCCGGTAGCGGCGGATGCCGGCGCACGGATTGCTACCTTCCGGGCGCCAGCCGTAAAGTTCCGCCTGGCGCATGATGACGGACAGGATCGGCATCGACCGGTCGGCCGCCACAGGCGTGTTGTGCAGGGAGGCGAACCAGCGCTGCACGTCCTCCCTCCCGATGTCGGCAATGTTCATTCCGCCGAACCACGGAAGGATCGTGCTGCGCAGATAGTTCCGGTTGACCTTGAGGGTACGGGGCTTCCAGTTCCGGGCATAGCGGCTGAAGACCTCCTCGGCTGCGGCCTCGAACAGCCTTTCTTCCGGCAGTGCGGGTGGCTCGTCGCGCCGGATGGCGGCGAGCGCCTCCCTGGCGCGCCGGCGCGCCTCCTCCAGTTCCATGCTGCCGGCGTCGCCGATGGTCTTCCAGAGGCGCCGGCCCTCATGCTGGCTGTGGATGAAGAAGCGCCTGGAGCCCGAAGGCAGGACGCGGACACCGAACCCCTTCAACTCGGCATCGCGAACGTCGTAGAGCGTCTTGCGGACCTTCAGCGACTTGATGCGGCTCTCCGATAGGCGGACACGGGACATGCATTTTCCTCCTGCGGTCTGCTGCAAGCGGGGGAAAACGTGGACCCCGAGCCTGCGGTTGCACGAGGAAAAACAGACGCTAAATCAACAGGCTAGCACCGTAGGTGCGTCTGGTCGGTGTGCCAGAGCGCGGCGCCGTTGCGGATCTTCGGGTCCTCGTCGCGCTTCTCGGTGTTGCCGACAGTCATGAGCTCCGGATAGCCGGCCATGCGCATATGGTCGAGCACATGGGGGATCGGCTCGCCCCATTGCCGGCCGAAGCCGAGATAGCTCTCCTCGTCGAGCTTCTGGTCGCGGATGACGATGACGCGGTGGTCGTAGAGCGCGCCCGTGAGCCGGCGCATGAGCGCATCGCCCGCCCCTGCGCCCAGATCGACGCCCCGGATTTCCGCACCGAATGCGGCATCGAGCGGGGTAATCGCGGTCATGGGCGGTTCCTCCTATTCGGCGGCCTGGACCAGGTAGCCGTCCATGGCTGCCGTGCCGAGGCGCGGGTCCTTGTAGATGACGCCGTCCTTCATGATCATCGCGAGATTGTCCCGGTCCTGCACCAGGGAGACGTCCTTCACCGGGTCGCCGCGCACCAGCAGCAGGTCGGCGAGGTATCCTTGCTTCACCTTGCCGAGCTCGCCCGCCATGCCCATCAGCTCCGCGCCGACCGCCGTGGCGCAGCGCAGCGCGTCGGCCGGCGAATAGCCGAACCAGCGCACGAAATGCTCGATATCGCGCGCGTTCTGGCCCATCGGCGTCATGGCGAAGCCGTAATCGCCGCCGACCACCACCCGCACGCCGCGCTTGCGAAGCTCGTGATAGGTCTCGCAGGTCAGGTCGAACATCCGGAAGAGGCCGAGGGACTCCACCGTCTCGCGGTCCAGCCCGTATTTTTCGCCCTCCCGGGTGGAGTTGTGGACGAGGCCGAAAGCCGGGCCGACAAAGACCGTGTCCTTGACGCTTTCCAGCGCGTCGAGCGCTTCCTCGTCGGCATAGTCGCAGTGGTAGATGCACTCGATGCCGTGCCGGACCGCCATCAACACGCTCTTCGACGAGCGGGCATGGCAGGCGACCATCTTGCCGAAATCGCGCGCGACCCCGACAAGCGCTGCTACTTCGTCGTCATTGGTCGGCGTGATCTCGCCTCCGGCGAACGGCACGAAATCGTCGCCGGAGAGGTTGATCTTGAGCTGGTCCACGCCGTCGCGGACGCATTCGCGCGCGACCTTGCGCATCTCCTCCGGCCCGTCGGCGACAAGGCCGAAGCTATCCTGGTGAAGGTGGCGCTGGCGCTCGTCGCCGAGCCCGGCCGTGGTGGTGATCTCGGGCGAGCCCGCGCGCATCCGGGGCCCGGCCAGCATCCCCTCCTGGATGGCGTCGCGCGCATTCACGCCCAGCAGCGGCTTGGCGGAGGCCGCCTCGAAGATCGAGGTGAAGCCGTGCTCCAGCAACAGCCGCAGGTTCTGCGCCGTCAGCAGCATGTGCCGCTCCGGGCCGATCCGGCCGAGGTCCGGCGGCGCCATGATGCCGGTGAAGCTCGGGTGGCAGTGGCCTTCCACCATGCCGGGCATCAGGGTCATGCCGGCGCCGTCGATCCGCTCTTCCGGCAGATCGCCTATGGATTCTCCTGCCGGCGCCACCGCGAAGATGCGGTTGCCCTCCACCACGACGGTTGCGGGGACGGCCGCGTCCGTCTCGCCGTCCCACACCTGCGCACCGGTTATCGCAATTCTCGACATTGCCTCCTCCCTGCCTTGCCTGCCGGCCGCCTGTGCGACGGCCGCATGGCCCGACTCTGCCTGCCGGGCGGGGAGACTGCAATGCGCCCCGCGATTGCGAAGGGGCGGGGCGCGGGCCGGCTATCCGTCAGGGGCCATGCCCAGCGCGCCCTTGTAGAGGTCCAGCAGCGCCTCCTGCTCGGCGCGGTCGGTGCTGTCCATCTTCCGCAGCCGGACGATCTGGCGCATGGTCTTCACATCGAAGCCGTGCGCCTTCGCCTCCGCATAGACTTCGCGGATATCGGCCATGAGCGCGGCCTTCTCCTCTTCCAGCCGCTCGACCCGCTCGACGAAAGCGCGCAGCTGCCCGGCGGTCACCCCGCCGGTTTCGCGTTCCGTCGCCGCTGCGCCGGCCATGTCCTGCACGGCTCAGTGCGCCTTCGACTGGAAGGCGGCCATCTGCTCCGGCGTCGCCTCCTTCTGGTGCTTCGCCTTGTAGTCGGCATAGGGCATGCCATAGACGATCTCGCGCGCGGCCTCATAGTCCATGTCGAGGCCGCGCTCCTCGGCCGCCGCCCGGTACCATTTGGACAGGCAGTTGCGGCAGAAGCCGGCGAGGTTCATCAGGTCGATATTCTGGACATCCGGGTTGTCGCGCAGATGCTGAACCAGGGTGCGGAAGGCGGCGGCCTCCAGCTCGGTCGTTGTCTTGTCGGTCATCGGTCTCGCTGCTCAATCGCCAGGGAACGGGGTCGCGGCTAAACTAGCCGATCATGCAGCCGGAATCGATCCTCCGCCGGGCCTTCGAACGCGCGGTTGCGCGCGCCGACCCGGCGCTGTCGCTCGCCCGGCATCTGCCCGCGCCGCCTGAAGGGCGCACCTTCGTGGCGGCGGCCGGCAAGGCGGCGGGGTCGATGGCCGCCGCGTTCGAGGCAGCCTGGCCGGGCCCGCTGGAGGGCATCGCCGTCACCCGCTACGGCCACAGCGCCCCCTGCGAGCGGATCGAGGTGATCGAGGCCGGACACCCCATGCCGGACGCCGCCGGGCGCGAGGCCGCGGTGCGGATCCTGGAGGCGGCGCGCGCACTTGGGCCGGACGACCTTTTCGTGTTCCTCGCCTCAGGCGGTGGTTCGGCGCTGCTGGCTCTGCCGCTGCCGGGTATCTCCTTCGAGACCAAGCAGGCGGTGACGGCCCGGCTGCTCGCCTCGGGCGCCTCGATCCACGAGATCAACACGGTGCGCAAGCATATGTCGGCGGTGAAGGGCGGGCGGCTGGCGGCGGCGGCCTTTCCGGCCCCGACCGTGACGCTCGCCATATCCGACGTGCCGGGGGACGATTCCGCCGTCATCGCCTCCGGCCCGACCGTGCCCGATCCGACGGTGCTCGCCGATGCCGAGCGCGTGCTGGCGGCCTACGGGATCGGGCCGGTGGCCGGCCTCGAGGAAACGCCGAAGCGGTTGGAGCGGTGTGAATTCCGCCTGGTCGCCACGCCCAGGGAATGCCTGCTCGACGCCGCGCCGGACGGGCCGCCCGCCTGGCTGCTCTCGGACCGCATCGAGGGCGAGGCGCGCGAGGCCGGCAAGGTCATGGCTGGCATCGCGCTCCATGCCCGCGCCTTCGCCGCCCCGTTCCCGCCGCCCTGCCTGCTGCTTTCCGGCGGCGAGACGACCGTGACGGTGCGCGGCGAGGGCAAAGGCGGGCGCAATCTGGAGTTCCTGCTGGGGCTTGCGCTCGCGCTCGACGGCGCGCCCGGCATCCACGCCATCGCCTGCGACACGGACGGCATAGACGGCGCGGGCGATTGCGCGGGCGCCATCCTGCGCCCGGACAGCCTTGCCCGGGCGGAGGCGCTCGGCCTCGACCCCGCGGAGCGGTTGCGGGAAAATGACGCCTATGCCGTGTTCGCCGCGCTGGGCGATCTGGTCGTCACAGGGCCGACACTTACGAACGTCAACGATTTCCGCGCTATTCTGGTCGAGGCTTAGAAGAGGGAACGGGATGAGCGGCAAGCGGAGGGCCAAGATCGTCGCAACGCTCGGGCCGGCGACCTCGAGCGCGGAGGCCATCGAGGAGCTGTTCGAGGCCGGCGTCGATGTGTTCCGCTTCAATTTCAGCCACGGGCAGCCCGAGGACCATGCTAGGCGCCACCGCATCCTGCGCGAGCTGGAGCGCCACGCCCTCAGGCCGATAGGCATCATGGCCGACATGCAGGGCCCGAAGCTCCGGGTCGGCGCCTTCGAGGGCGGGAGCGTCGAACTGGAGCCGGGCCGGCGCTTCATGCTGGACCGCAGCGACAGACCCGGCACGGCCGCCCGCGCCTCGGTGCCGCACCCGGAAATCTTCTCGGCCGTCAGTGCGGGCGACGACATGCTGCTCGACGACGGGCGGCTCCGGCTGAAGGTGCTGTCCAAGTCCGAGGCGGCGCTGGAGACGCAGGTGGTGGACGGCGGGCGCCTGAGCGACCGCAAGGGCATCAATCTGCCCGGCGTCGTGCTGCCGATCTCGCCGCTCACGGGAAAGGACCGCACGGACTTGCGCTTTGCGCTCGGGCTCGGCGTGGAATGGATCGCGCTCTCCTTCGTGCAGCGTCCGGAGGATGTCGCGGAGGCGCGCCGCTTGATCGGCAGCCGGGCGCATGTGCTCGTCAAGGTGGAGAAACCCGCCGCGCTCGACTGCATCGAGGAAATCGTCTCCGCCGCCGACGCCGTCATGGTGGCGCGCGGCGACCTCGGGGTCGAAATGCCGGCGGAAGAGGTGCCGATCGCCCAGAAGACGATCATCCGCACCTGCCGCGATGCGGGCAAGCCGGTGATCGTGGCGACCCAGATGCTGGAATCGATGGTGCATGCGCCGGCGCCCACGCGCGCCGAGGTCTCCGATGTGGCGACCGCGGTCTATGACGGCGCCGACGCGGTGATGCTGTCGGCGGAGACGGCGGCCGGCGCCCATCCGACGGCGGCGGTCGAGATCATGGGCCGGGTGATCGACCGGGTGGAGCGCGACCCGTCGCACCGGCGCATCGCGGCGGCCGAACAGCGCCCGCCCCTGGCGACCTCGGCGGACGCCATCTCGGCCGCCGCCCACCAGGTGGCCGACACGATCGGAGCGGCCGCCATCGTGACCTACACCACGTCGGGCTCCACGACGCTTCGCGCCGCCCGCGAACGACCGGAGCAGCCGATTCTGGGCGTGACTTCGGAGCTCGCCACCGCGCGGCGCCTGTCACTCACCTGCGGCGTTCACAGCGTCCATACGGCCGATGTGCGCGACTTTGACGAAATGGTGCGCAAGGCGGTGGCCGCCGCCGCGCTCGAAGATGTCGCCGGGCCGGGAGACACGGTGATCATCACCGCGGGCGTGCCCTTCGGCACCCCCGGCGCCACGAATGTGCTGCGTATCGCCCGCATTCCGGCGGAATGACAATCTGGACCGACGCCGCCGTCCGCCGCGAGGCGCTGCCTCTCGATCTTGGCGAGGCGGGGGTGCCGCCCGCGAGCCACGGGCTCCTGCTATCGGTTCGGTACGCCTTCTGAGGTGCAGACCGGTATTGGCGGGAGCCCGACGGCGGCGAGTCTGCTCTCTGGGGTTAGCTCCGCATCGAGCGCGCGCAGAAACGCGCCCGCGCTGCGACCAGGCTCGCCAACCATGAGAGCGCAGCCTCATCCAGGCCGGTTGCATCACTGTGCCTGCGGCCTCTTCCCCCTTTGCTGCGACAACATCGTCCCACTTGAGGGAGAGGATCTCCCCGGACCGGCAGCCGGTCAGCATCAGCAGGCGGACCGCGGCGATCCCGGACAGCGGCATCGCGCTCTCGGCCTCGAACTTCCTCAGTGCCGCCCCGAGGTGCCGCCAGGAAGCGCTCGCGGTGCTCGGCCTCGAGGACGGGTTCGGAAGGTTTCT
>JAPOZD010000107.1:0-363 GCA_026706245.1 Alphaproteobacteria bacterium | reverse complement strand
GGTCTTGGGTCGCCCAACCCAGGTCAATAAGTCCCATAGTAAGATATGAAAAAGATACGAAAATACCCTTAAATTACACACTACACTCACCAGCGCTCGTCTACACTCCGGCCAAGCTTGCCTTGCCTAGCTCCCAGTAAGCGCTGACTTGTTCCTTCGTTCGGCCCCAGTTACCTGCGGCCGTTCAAGGAAGTGGGCAGCATGAAGATGTTGGTGGGCAGCGAACCGCGAGCAATTGCACTCCCAACAATGCGACGTCTTCCCATTCTCCTCAATAGTGGAAACGTTCCCCTTACGAGGTTGAATAAATCAGCGCGAGTGTCTTTCTGGGAGGCCTGTATCTCGCAGACCGCATATCGTAGG
>JAPOZD010000315.1 GCA_026706245.1 Alphaproteobacteria bacterium | reverse complement strand
TACGATTGTTGCCCAAATTGCAGAAAACTTGATCCGGGGTCCATCCCTGACCGTTTGCGCCCGCCGCAGCCGTTCGAACGGGACCGGACCGCCTGCGTCCGCCGAGAGCGCTGGAGCTGGACCCCGGAACAAGTCCGGGGTGACGGTGTTTGTCTGTCTTCGCCCCGTTTCAATACGACAGATGTCCACTCCAATTTCTTCACACACTCCTTCGCGGGGGTGGTGAAATGGGTCTCGGGAACGACGAAAGGGGTGCGGGACCGGCGAAAGGAGCCCGGCAAGAGCTGCAAAAGCGCTCTTTATGCCCCGTTTCCCCGCCGGACTGGACGAAGCGGCGGGGCCATGCCCTAATGCCGCGTCGGCGGCGGGGAGGAACATGTCGGGTCTGGCGCGCATGGTGGGGCAGCGGCTGGCGCTCGGCGTGTTTACGCTGCTTATCGTCAGCATGGTGATTTTCGCCGCCATCGAGGCGCTTCCCGGCGACTTCGCCCAGGCGATTCTGGGCCAGGGCGCAACGCCCGAAGCGGTCGCCGCCATCCGCGAAAGCCTCGGCATGGACCGCTCAGCGGTCGAACGCTATTTCGCATGGCTCGGCGGCGTGTTCAGCGGCGATTTCGGCGTCAGTTTCAGCCAGCTGAGCTTCCAGTCCCAATACGGGCGGACCGGCGAGCGCGATATCGTGACCGTCGCCGACCAGCTGGCGCCGCGCTTTGCGAACACCATCTTCCTTGCGGCCACGGCGGCGGCCGTGGCGGTGCCGCTCTCGCTTGCGCTCGGCATTCTGGCGGCCCTCTACCGGGGCTCGATCTTCGACCGGGCGGCGAATGTCGGCACGCTCACCTCCATCTCCAGCCCGGAATTCTTCGTCGCCTATATCCTGATCCTCTTCCTGGCGGCGGCGAACCCGATCTTCCCCTCGATCTCGAAGATCCATGCCGATCTGGACTTCTGGGAACGGCTCTACCGCACCGTGCTGCCGGCGCTCACGCTGACGCTCGTCGTCACCGCCCACATGATGCGCATGACGCGCGTCGCGATCATCAACCTCATGGCCTCGCAATATATCGAGATGGCGCGCCTCAAGGGAGTCCCGCGCTGGCGGGTGATCGTGCGCCACGCCCTGCCCAATGCGCTGGCCCCGATCATCAATGTCATCGCGCTCAACCTCGCCTACCTGGTTACCGGCGTGGTGGTGGTCGAGGTGGTGTTCGTCTATCCGGGCATCGGGCAGATGTTCGTGGACGCCGTGAAGCTGCGCGACATGCCCACCGTGCAGGCCTGCTGCCTGGTATTCGCCGCCGCCTATATCCTGCTCAACCTGCTGGCGGACGTGCTGTCGGTGCTCACCAACCCGCGCCTCAGGCACCCGAAATAGGCGGGCGCGATGGGGTTCCTCACCTATGTCGTGCTGCCGCTCGCGGTCCTGACCGGGCTCGCCTGGACGGCCCGCGCCGGCTTCCGCGGCATTGCCGGCCCCTTCGGCGCCGTGTTCCGCGCCATGCCGCTGACCGCGGCTTTCGGGCTGACCGTGGTCCTGCTCTACGTGCTGGCGGCGCTGGCCGCGCCGGCGATTGCGCCCTATGGCGAGTCCCAGGTCTTCGACGAGTTCAACCTCTTCCCCGGCGAGAACCCGGATTTCCTGCTCGGCACCGACCAGCTGGGCCGCGACCTGCTCACGCGCCTGCTTTACGGCGGGCGCAACACCATCGGCATCGCCTTCGTGACCACCGCGCTTGCCTTCCTCATCGGCGCGACCTTCGGCTTCATCGCCGCCGTGCTCGGCGGCTGGCTGGACCAGGTGGTTTCGCGCACGGTGGATGTGCTGATGGCGATTCCGCAGCTCATCTTCGCGCTGCTGCTGCTCACCATTTTCGGGCAGTCCACGATCAACATGATCCTGGTGATCGCCGTGCTCGACTCGACGCGCGTCTTCCGCCTCGCCCGCGCGGTCGGCGGCAATATCGTGGTGATGGACTATATCGAGGCCGCGAAACTGCGCGGCGAAGGGCTCGGCTACCTGATCTTCAAGGAAATCCTGCCGAACGCCGCCGCCCCCCTGCTGGCTGAGTTCGGACTGCGCTTCTGCTTCGTGTTCCTGCTGATCGCAGCGCTGAGTTTCCTCGGCATCGGCATCCAGCCGCCGCTCGCGGACTGGGGCACGATGGTGCGCGAGCTTTCCATCTATATCGGCTATGCGGAATACGGCGACTGGCAGGCGGCGTCCCTGCCGCTGCTGCCGGCGGCAGCCATCGCGCTGCTCACGGTCGCGATCAACTTCACCGTGGACTGGATGCTCGACCGCTATTCGGGCCTGAAGGACTGAGACCGAGGAGACCGGAACGATGAACGGCGGCGGCCCCCTGGTGACCATCCGGAACCTCAGGATCGAAGGACTGGCGGGGGAAGACTGGCTGCCGATCGTGAATGGCATCGACCTCGACCTCGACCGCGGCGAGGTGCTCGGCCTCATCGGAGAGTCGGGCGCGGGAAAATCCACGGTCGGCCTCGCCGCCATGGGCTTCACGCGCGACGGCTGCCGTATCGCCGGCGGGTCGATCGGGTTCGACGGGATCGACCTGGTGGCGGCGTCGGAGGAAGCCAGGCGCAGCCTGCTCGGCCGGCGCATCGCCTATGTCGCGCAGTCGGCGGCGGCAAGCTTCAACCCGGCGCACCGGCTCATCGACCAGCACACCGAGGGCCCGGTGCTGCACGGCGTCTCCTCGCAGCAGGAGAGCCAGGAAGACGCGATGGCGCTCTATGCCCGGCTCCGGCTGCCTGAGCCGGAAAGCATCGGCTTCCGCTATCCGCACCAGGTCTCCGGCGGGCAATTGCAGCGCGCCATGACCGCGATGGCGATGTCATGCCGCCCGGACCTCATCATCTTCGACGCGCCGACCACGGCGCTCGATGTCGCCGCGCAGGTCGAGGTGCGGGCCGCCATCCGTGACATCGTGGAGCAGTTCGGCACCGCAGCCATCTACATCACCCACGATCTCGCCGTGGTGGCGCAGATGGCAGACCGGATCAAGGTGCTGCTGAAGGGCGACGAGGTGGAGGAGAGCGACACGCGCTCCATGCTGTCGGACCCGCAGGAGGACTACACGAAGTCGCTCTGGGCGGTGAGGAGCTTCCGGCGCCCGGAACAGCCGCCGGCCGGCGGGGGCACGCAGCCCGTCATCGCCGTGTCGGGAGTAACGGCCGGCTACGGCGCGGCGGCCAATGTGCTGCATGAGGTGTCCTTCGACATCCATGCCGGGCGGACGGTTGCGGTGGTGGGCGAGTCAGGCTCCGGCAAATCGACCGTCGCGCGCTGCATCACGGGCCTGCTGCCGCCGCGCAGCGGGGAGGTGCGGTTCAACGGCGAGGCCCTGCCCGCCAGCTACCGGGACCGCAACAAGGACCAGCTCCGGCAGGTCCAGATGATCTACCAGATGGCCGACACGGCGCTGAACCCGAAGCTCCGCATCCGGGACATCATCGGGCGCCCGGTGCAGTTCTACCGGGGGCTACGGGGCGCCGGATTGCGCCGGCGGGTGGAGGAACTGCTGGAGCAGATCGAGATGGAGCCGGACCTCTACATCGACCGGCTGCCGTCCGAGCTCTCGGGCGGGCAGAAACAGCGCGTCGGCATAGCGCGCGCGCTCGCGGCGGATGCGCAGTTCGTCATCTGCGACGAGGTGACCTCCGCGCTCGACCAGCTTGTCGCGGAGGGCATCCTGAAACTGCTTGACCGGCTCCAGAACGAGCTCGATCTCGCCTACATGTTCATCACCCACGACCTGGCAACGGTGCGCGCCATCGCCGACGAGGTGGTGGTGATGAAGGACGGCCATGTCGTGGAAGCGGGTCCGAAAACGGAAATGTTCACCCCGCCGCACCACGACTACACCGACCTGCTGCTGAGCTCCGTGCCGGAAATGGACCCCGACTGGCTAGACCGGCTGCTGGAGCAGCGCGGCGTGGACAATATCGGGGAGGCGGCGCGCGTCAGGCTCGACTAGAATGCAGGGCAGGTTCGCACGAATACCGGAACTCTCTCAGGGAGGCTTTGCCATGAACCTCAAACTGGACAGACGAACGCTGCTCAAGGCCAGCGCCGCAACGGCGCTTGCCGCCGGCGTGGGAACAGGACCGGCAGCCGCTGCCGGGCCGAAGGCGGGCGGCAGGCTGCGGCTCGGCCTCTCCGGCGGCAACACCACGGACAGCTGGGACGGGCGCACCCATTCCGATGTGTTCATGCAGGTCGCGGCCCAGGGCGCCGTGTTCGACCGCATCGCCGAGGTTGCCGCCGACGGCTCACTGGTCGGCGAGCTGGCCGAGAGCTGGGAATCCTCGGCCGACCTCGTGACCTGGACCTTCAACCTGCGCAAGGGGGTTGAGTTCCACAACGGCAAGAGCTTCGGCGCGGACGACGTGATCGAGTCGCTGCAACTGCATGTGGCGGAAGGCGCGAAGTCGCCGGCCAAGCCGCTGGTCGAGCCCATCGTCGAGATGAAGAAGATGAACGACCACCAGGTGCAGTTCGTCCTCAACGCCGGCAATGCCGACTTCCCCTATCTGCTCGCCGACTACCACATCCTGATCCACCCTGCCGGAATGGTGGACGAGAGCATCCGGGACGGCATCGGCACGGGCGCCTACCGCAATCTCGGCTTCGATCCGGGCGTGCGCCTGGAGCTGGAGCGCAATCCGAACGCCCACAAGCAGACCTGGTTCGACGAGGTTGAGGCGATCTCGATCACCGACCCGGCGGCGCGCGTCAGTGCGCTGATGACCGGCGAGGTGGACGCGATCAGCCGCATCGACGCCAAGTCGGTGCGCCTGCTGGACCGCAATCCGGGCGTGGAGGTGTCGGAGGTCACGGGCAACCAGCACTACACCTTCCCGATGATCACCACGGCCGCGCCCTTCGACAACAACGATGTGCGCCTCGCGCTCAAATACCTGTTCGACCGCGAGGACCTGGTCCGGAAGATCCTGCTGGGCCACGGCAAGGTCGGCAACGACCACCCGATCGGGCCGGCGAACCGCTTCTACCATGCGGATCTGGAACAGCGGGTTTACGACCCCGAGAAGGCCAAGTTCCACCTGAAGAAAGCCGGGGTGGACAGCCTGCAGCTCGACCTCTCGGCTTCCGACGCCGCCTTTGCGGGCGCGGTTGACGCCTCGCAGCTCTTCCAGGAATCGGCGAAAGCCGGCGGCGTGAGCATCAATGTCATCAAGGAGCCGGCGGACGGCTACTGGTCCAATGTGTGGATGAAGAAGCCGTTCTGCGCCTGCTTCTGGTCCGGCCGTGCGACCGAGGACATCATGTTCTCGACCGCCTATGCCGCCGGCAAGCCCTGGAACGACAGCTACTGGGAGCATGAGCGCTTCAACAAGCTGCTCGCCGAGGCCCGGACGGAAGTGGACGAGGCGAGGCGCCGGGAGCTCTATTACGAGATGCAGGTCATTGTCCGCGACGAAGGCGGCGTGGCCGTGCCGATGTATGCGAACTGGATCGACGCCAAGTCGAAGAAGCTGGCCCACGGCGAGCATCTCGGCAATGTCTGGGCGCTCGATTCCGCGCGCATCTGCGAACGCTGGTGGTTCGCCTGACCGCGAGGCCGCATGGCAGCCGGTAACAGGGGCCGCCGCGCATCGCGCGGCGGCCCTTTCTTTCGGTCGCGTTACTGCACCGGGGCGTCGATGCAGTCGAGCGCCCAGATGTCGTAGACCGGGTGCTCCAGCGCCGACATGGCGGGGCTCGACGCGAACATCCACCCCTGGAAGAGGCGGACCGGCGGGGCGTCGCGGCGGCGTTCGACGATGGTGAGGAAGACCGCGCTTTCCGGCGGTTCCTCGGGCGGGCGCTTCCGGCAGGCCCAGACGCTGACCTCCAGCGTGCCGAAGCGCTCCGTGCGCTCCAGCGGAACCGTCAGGGTGGAAATCCGCGCGGTGACCTTGTCGAGCCCCTGGAGCACCGCCATCCCCATCTCGCGATAGGTGAAGGTTCCCCCGTCTTTCGCCGTTGCCGCCCCGGCGGCCAGCAGCAGCGGAAGCGCCAGGGCCCCGAGCACGCCGAGGCGCCGCAGGGGGAAGGCATTGCGGCCCCAGACCACGGCTTTTCCGGCCGCTTTTTCGTCATGCCCGGACTCGTTCCGGGCATCCATACGGCTGCCCGGCGGAAGCAGCGAAGGGGGATGCCCGGAACAAGTCCGGGCATGACGGATGGGGGAGTCAGGCATGACGGAGGGAAACGGCGGTCGGCCGTCGGCCCCGGTCGTCAGCCCTTCTTGTCATCGGCGCCGCCGAAGATGAAGCGGCCGATCAGGTCCTCGATGCTGACCGAGGACTGCGCGAAGCGGATGCGGCCGCCCGGCGGGATGGTGTCGTCCTCGGCGCCGGGCGTCACCTGCGCATACTTGCCGCCGAGCAGGCTTTCGCTCGCGATCTTGACGGAGCTGTCGGTCGGCAGCTTCACCGACGGGTCGATGGAGAAGGTCACCAGCGCGGAGAAGGTTTCCAGGTCGAGATGCCGGCCCGAAACGGTGCCGATGGTGATGCCGCTCATCCGCACGTCGTCGCCGACGGCGAGCCCGCCGACATTGTCGAATTCGGCCGTGACCTCATAGCCGCCGCCGCGGCCGAGATCGGCGGTCGAATAGGCGAAGAACACGAAGGCCGCCGCCGCCAGCAGCACCGCCGCCCCCGTCAATGTCTCCAGCACGCTGCGCCGCATCGTCAGTATCCCGGAATCGAAGTGCGTTGCATTGCAAAGCAGCCGTCCGGGCGCCTCGCGGTTGGACGCTCTGAACGAAACGATGCGAGCTTCAGAAACACAGCGCTAGGGCGTCCAGGCCTCGTAGTCGCCCGTGGCTGCCGCGCGGCGTCCGCCGGCGAAGTCGTGTCCGGGCGGGCGGTAGGCTTCCGGCGTGCCGGTCATGTTCGGCTCGTGCGGGCGCTGCCAGGGATAGCGCGGCCGGTCGGCGGCCGGCGGCGCGTCCGCCATGCGGTGCAGCCAGGCATGCCATTCGGGCGGCACGCGCGAGGCCTCCACCGGCCCGTCATAGACGACCCAGCGCCGCTCGCGCCCGTGCAGGCGGCCCCGGCGGCTGCGGTAATAGCGGTTGCCCTGCCCGTCCTCGCCGACGAACTCGCCCTGCATCCAAGTGTAAAGCCGCGTCCCGATGGAAGTCATGAGCCCGGGTCCCTCCGGCATCCCGGGCCCTTATCGCACCGGCTGTTCCGCCGGTCAAATCCGGCGCTTGACATTCTCCCAATTGTTCTTTATATGTTCTTATCGAGCCTTCAATGGAGCGCAAGAGGCATGATCTGGATCTGACAGGCGCGCGGCGCCGCGCATCCGCTATTTCCGGGATTATCGCCGTGAGCCGGTCGCCTGCGGCCATCGGGGGAGGCGCGCGCCCGGCGTCCGGTTTTTGTGTTCGGCCTGTGCAGGCGGCGGGCCGGGGAATCGATTCCGGGCTGGGGGTTCGCAGCGGCGCGGCGGCGCGGGGAAAAGGCCACAGGCTGAATGTTCACAACGGCCGCATCGGCGCGGTCATTCACGAAAGCCGCGTCGGCGCGGTCATTTGCAGAGGCCGCGTTGGCGCGATCGATTACGAAAGCCGCGTTGGCGCGGTTGTTTTACGAAAGCCGCGTCAGCGCGGCGGCGGGAGGGAGAAGCGATGACGGAAGACTCGACAGACGGACCGGCGGGCGCACTGCGGCCGCCGCGGCGGCAGGGCCGTCCGGTCGGCGAGGAGCTGCGGCGCCTGGCGGTGGCGGCGGTGGTGGAGGACGGCATGAGCGCCGCCGCCGCGGCCCGGCGTTTCGGGATGGCGGGAGAAAGCGTGCGGCGCTGGGTGAAGCGCTTTCGCGAGCAGGGCCATGTGCGGCGAGGGCGCATGGGCGGCAGCATCTCGCGGATCGAGCCGGAGCGCGAGCGCATCCTCCGCATCCTGGAGGCGCGGCCGGGGCTGTCCATCTACGGGCTGCGTGACGCGCTCGCCGCCGAAGGGCTGGAGTTCCATGCGACCACCGTGCGGAACTTCCTGAAGCGCCACGGCCTGGAACGCGACCGCCTCCTCGCCCGCCAACAGCGGCGGCGGAGGCGGCGGGCCGGGAGGTAGAGGAGGCAGGAACCGCTTTGAACGAGCAGGGACCGGAATCCGGAGCGAAATGGAAGGAGTCCGGCCCGTTTCCTGCTTGACAGCCTGCGGATATGCACGGACCATATATGGCCACGTTGGTAATTCGATATACAATATCTGCCAACTTCCGGGGAGTGAGAGCATGGCGGGCGGAGTCGGTCTGAGATTCCAGCGTCACCACACCGGCGGATGCGCCTCGGCCTATGACGGCGTTGCGTTCGTTCGCAGAAACAGCGAAATCCGCAATCCCGACGGCACCCCCGTTTTCATTGCCGACGACATCATGGCGCCGCAGGAGTGGTCGCAGGTGGCCGTCGATGTGCTGGCGCAGAAATATTTCCGGAAGGCCGGCGTCCCGGACCGGACCGAGCCCGTCGCCGAGGACGGCGTGCCGGAGTGGCTCCGCCGCCGCCGGCCGGCCGAGGGCGCCGCTCTCGGCGGGGAGCGCGACGCCCGCCAGGTGTTCCACCGCCTCGCCGGCGCCTGGACCTATTGGGGCTGGAAGGGCGGCTATTTCTCCGGCGAGGAGGATGCGCGCGCCTATTACGACGAGATGCGCGCCATGCTCGCCCGGCAGATGGCGGCGCCGAACTCGCCGCAATGGTTCAACACCGGCCTCCACTGGGCCTATGGCATAGACGGGCCGGCCCAGGGCCATTACTTCGTCGATCCCGCCACGGGCGAGTGCCGCGCTTCCGCATCCGCCTATGAGCGGCCCCAGCCCCATGCCTGCTTCATCCAGTCCGTCTCCGACGACCTGGTGAACGAAGGCGGCATCATGGACCTCTGGCAGCGCGAGGCGCGGCTGTTCAAATACGGCTCCGGCACCGGCACCAATTTCTCGAAGCTGCGCGGCGAAGGCGAGCCGCTTTCCGGCGGCGGGCGCTCCTCCGGGCTGATGAGCTTCCTGAAGATCGGCGACCGCGCGGCAGGCGCCATCAAGTCCGGCGGCACCACGCGCCGGGCCGCCAAGATGGTCACGCTCGACATCGACCACCCCGACATCGAGGACTATATCGACTGGAAGGTCGTGGAAGAGCAGAAGGTCGCCGCGCTGGTGGCCGGCTCGAAGGCCTGCGAGAAGCATCTGGGCCGCGTGATCGCCGCCTGCGCTCCGGATGCTGCGAATGGCGGCGTTGGCGCCGCCGGCGGGGCGGATGAGGCGGACCGCTTCGACCCGAAGCGCAACCGGGCGCTCCGCAAGGCGGTGGTCGGCGCGCGCGAAGCCGCGATCCCCGAAAGCTATATCCAGCGGGTGATCCAGTTCGCCCGCCAGGGATTCACGGCCATCGACTTCCGCACCTACGACACCGACTGGGACAGCGAGGCCTACCGCACCGTCGCCGGCCAGAATTCCAACAACTCCGTGCGCCTGACGGACGAGTTCCTCCGGACCGTCGAGGCGGACGGCGACTGGGCGCTGACGCGGCGCACGGACGGCGCGGTTGCGAAGACCGTTTCCGCGCGCGCCCTCATGGACAAGGTGGCCCATGCCGCCTGGGCCTCGGCGGACCCCGGCGTTCAGTTCGACACGACCGTCAACGACTGGCACACCTGCCCGGCGGAAGGGCGGATCGACGCCTCGAACCCGTGCTCGGAATACATGTTCCTGGACGACACGGCCTGCAACCTGGCGTCGATCAACCTGATGGCGTTCCGGCAGGAGGACGGCGAGTTCGACATCGAGGGCTTCCGGCACACCGTCCGGCTGTGGACGGTCGCGCTCGAAATCTCGGAGTCGATGGCGCAGTTCCCCTCGCGGCGCATCGCCGAGAGGTCCTACCGCTACCGCCCGCTCGGCCTCGGCTTCGCCAATGTCGGCGGGCTGCTGATGGCGTCGGGCATCGCCTATGACAGCGGCGAGGGCCGCGCGGCGGCCGGCGCCATCACCGCGCTGATGACCGGCACGGCCTATGCGACATCGGCGGAAATCGCGGGCGAACTCGGCCCCTTCGACGGCTACCCCGCCAATGCCGAGTCCATGCTGCGCGTCATCCGCAACCACCGCCGCGCGGCGCAAGGGCTTGCGGAGGGCTATGAGGGGCTGAACACGAAGCCGCAGCCGCTCGATGCCGATGCCTGCCCCTTCGACGGCCTCGCGGACGCCGCGGGCGCCGCCTGGGACGACGCGCTCGCCTCCGGCGAACGGCACGGCTACCGCAATGCCCAGGCCACGGTCATCGCGCCCACCGGCACGATCAGCCTGGTGATGGACTGCGACACCACCGGCATCGAGCCGGATTTCGCGCTGGTGAAGTTCAAGAAGCTCGCGGGCGGCGGCTATTTCAAGATCATCAACAGCCTGGTGCCGGCGGCGCTCGCCGCGCTCGGCTACGACTCCGACCGGATCGAGGCCATCGAACGCCATGCGGTCGGCCGCGGCACGCTGAAGGACTCGCCCGCCATCGGCCATGAGGCGCTGGCCGCGAAGGGCTTCACGCCGGAGATGATCGATGCGCTCGAGGCCGCGCTGCCGGGCGCCTTCGACATCCGCTTCGTCTTCAACCGCTGGACGCTCGGCGAGGAGGCCTGCCGCGAGGCGCTGGGTCTGGACGGGGAGCAGCTGGAGAGCGGCGACCTGCTGGGCGCGCTCGGCTTCTCGAAGGCGGACATTGAGGCCGCCAACCTCCATTGCGGCGGCGCGATGACCGTCGAGGGTGCGCCGGACCTCCGCGACGAGCATCTGGCGGTGTTCGACTGCGCCAATCCCTGCGGCCGGAACGGCACCCGCCACCTCTCGACCGAGAGCCATATCCGGATGCTGGGCGCGGTGCAGCCCTACATCTCGGGCGCGATCTCCAAGACCGTGAACATGGCGAACGGCGCGACCGTCGAGGACTGCATCGAGGCCTATCGCCTGTCCTGGAGCCTCGGCCTCAAGGCGAACGCGCTTTACCGCGACGGCTCGAAGCTCTCGCAGCCGCTCGCGGCGACGGCGCTCGGCGGCGACCTGGCCGAGGAGATCGCCGAGATGCCGGCGGCGGCGCGCGCGCCCGTGCTCGCGGAGCGCATCGTCGAGCGCCGCCTGATCGAGCGCAGGCGCCTGCCGGACCGCCGCAAGGGCTACACGCAGAAGGCCACGGTCGGGAACCACAAGGTCTATCTGCGCACCGGCGAATACGATGACGGCAAGCTCGGCGAGATCTTCATCGACATGCACAAGGAGGGCGCGGCCTTCCGCAGCCTGATGAACAATTTCGCCATCGGCATCTCCATCGGCCTGCAATACGGCGTGCCGCTGGAGGAATATGTCGAGGCCTTCACCTTTACGCGCTTCGAGCCCTCCGGCCTGGTGGAGGGCAATGACGCGATCAAGATGTCCACCTCGATCCTGGACTATCTCTTCCGCGAGCTTGCGATTTCCTATCTCGGGCGCGGCGACCTCAGCCACGTCATGCCGGACGATGTCCGGCCGGACAGCCTGGGCGGCGGCGAGAACGAGGCGGCGCTGGCGGACCGCGAGATGGGCCAGCCGATCCCGACGGCGACCAGCCGCGGCTTCGTGCGCGACAACCTCTATGTGCTCTCATCGGAGTGGCCCGCCGAAACCGCGCTCAGAACGCAGGACGACGAGGCTGAGGAGGACGCGGTGGCCGAACCGGTCCGGGCGTCGGCCGCAGGCGGCAGCGCCACGGCGATCCGCCGGGCCCGGATGATGGGCTATGAGGGCGACGCCTGCGGCAGCTGCGGCAACTTCACCATGGTCCGCAACGGCACCTGCATGAAATGCATGACCTGCGGCCAGACCGACGGGTGTAGTTGACAAAGCCCACTGGTGTCATAGCGGCCATCTCCGATGACTGCGCCTTAGCGCCATTCGGGCGAGATGCCCCTACTGATTGGGATTTACACAATAACGTCGGCAAGAATTAATGTATCGATACGATATTGATGCTCTTTATGCGTCGGTCGCAAATCAGTTCTTCACGGAACGCAACCGAGCAATATCAATAGGGGGTGCTAACAATATTCAAGCAAAAGGTGATGGGCCGGAAAAAGCCGTAAGAAATTGGATCGCGAGCGTTGTAGGATCGCAGTATCGTGTGACGGAAGGACATGTGGTACGAGAAGATGGACGAAAATCAAAACAGATAGATGTAATTGTTGTCCGCGATGTGGCGGCAGCAACAATGTACGGCAGCACATCCGAGGAACCAGAACTAGTTCGTGCCGAATATGTTGCGGCAGTCGGGGAAATCAAAGGAAACTGGTACAATCACCAAGGAATAATTGAAGATTATGCGCTCCTGATACAACAGATAGCGGACCTTCAAGACGGTCTCCTTGTGGAGAACAAGGCGAGATTTGGAGAAATAGTGGATGACACCACCATAGGAGAACTCTCTCGAAGTTTAAATGGGAGGAAGTGGTGGAACAAATGCTATGCATTTGTAATCACTCTAGGACTAGGACGCTGCAAAATAGATGATTTGAGTGATGATCTGACCAATAGTGATATAGAGCCAGAAGACGCTATAGCACTGATCTTAGACGAGAATGTCGGTGGAGTGCTCTGTGTACCGGCTCGACACCGGAATGGTCAGAATATAGTCGGGATACAATGTGAAGTAGATCGAAAGGCAAATGAAATTCATGTACAAAATAACTGGGTCACGGCGGAAGAAACCGTAGCCGATCCAAATGTCGCCTCCGGGCGTCTGCTTAACTTTTTCTTATCTGATTTGCAACTCCACCTCAGTAGTTGGACCTACGAATTCAGGGACCCAAGGCCGTATGTCAAGTTAAGTTCGGCCCTGCGACGTAGACACAAAAAGCCAAATTAGATCAATTATCCCGTTTATATATTCTCGTTCCTAAAGGATTATCGCCCCACAAACACCGGCTTGCGTTTTTCGACGAAGGCTTTGGCGGCTTCGAGATGGTCTTCCGTCAGGCCGGAGCGGGAGTGGTTGCGGGCTTCCATGTCGAGCGTCTCGGAGAGCGAGGCGGTGACGGCGCCGTTCAGGGTCTGCTTCATGTAGGCGAGCGTGATGCGCGGGCCCGCGGCAAGGCTCTCCGCGAGCTTCGTGGTCTCCGCTTCCAGCACATCGTCGGCGACGACCCGGTTGAGAATGCCCAGCGCCAGCGCCTCTTCCGCGCCAAGCCGCGCGGCCGTCATGTAGAGCTCCTTCGCCTTCGCCGGGCCGACCAGCCGCGTCAGGAACCAGGACCCGCCGAAATCGCCCGATAGCGCCACCTGCGCGAAGCCCGTGGTAATCAGCGCCGTCTCGCTGGCGATGCGCATGTCGCAGGCGAGCGCGACCGACAGGCTGGCCCCGGCCGCCGGGCCGCGGATCATGGCGATGACAGGCTTCGGCATCTCGTGGATGACCCGGCTCACCTCCATGCGGCGGCGGAGCGACTGCATGCGCCCTTCCAGCGTGTCGTCCTGGTGCGAGCCCTCGGCCATGCCCTTCACATCGCCGCCGGCGGAGAAGCCGCGCCCGGCGCCGGAGAGCACGATGCAGCCGGTCTCGCGGTCCTCGGAAAGGCGCTGCATCGCCGCAAGCAGCCCGTCCAGCATCCCGTCGGTCAGCGCGTTCAGCCGCTCCGGCCGGTTGAGCGTGAGCCAGACAACGCCGTTCTCCTGGCGCTCCAGCAGATGTTCGGACATGGAGCGCCCTACTCCGCCGCCTCGGGGCGCGGCGGCGCGCCGAAATCGGCGAGCGGCCCGAGCTCCTTTTCCACCATCGGGCGGATGTCGGCCATGAGCGTCTCCATGCTGTCGAGCGCAGCGCGGTGCGAGGAGCCGCCGACCTGGAAATGGAACATGATATGCGCCGGCCGCGACGCGCGGATTTCGGCCGTCAGCCGCTCCGCGATGGTCTCCGGATCGCCGACCAGCAGATTGTCCGCGATCTCCTCCAGCGTCGGCTCCTCCGGCATTGGCACCTCGGTCATCATCGCCCCGTCCATGACCTCGGCGCGGCGGCGGAGCGCCGAGGCGAGGCGCATCTGGTGCCGGGCATTGTCGACATAGGCCAGCGTCTCGGCGCGGCTTTCCGTCACGCAGAAGAAGCGCTGGAAGCCGAGCCGCATCGTCTCCGGGTCGCAGCCCTCCGTCCGGTACGCCCCGGCGATCCGCTCGCGCATCCCGGCCAGGTATGCCGCGCCCTGCCAGCGTCCCGAGAACATCGGCGAATAGCCGCGCCGGGCGCAGAGGCGGTGGCCGGTCTCGCCGTCGCCCGCAACCCAGATGTCCGGGCAGCCAGCGACCGGACGGGCGCTGATATGCGTCTCGGGCATGCTGTAATACTTGCCGTCATAGCTGAAGGTCTCGTTGTCGAAGGCGAGCTCCAGCATGTCGAGAAACTCTTCAAGCATCGGACGGGCCTGGGCTAGGTCCTGGCCGAAGCGCTCGAACTCGTAGGGCTGGTAGCCGCTGCCGACGCCGAGCACGAGCCGGCCCCCGGAGAAGGCGTCCACCATGCCGATCTCGGCGAGCAGCCGCGCGGGCTGGTAGAGCGGCGTCACCACGACGGCGGGCGCGAGTTTGATCTGCCGCGTTTCCCCGGCGCAGCGCGCCGCCATCAGCAGCGGCGAGGGGCAGATGCAGTAGTTGGAGAAGTGGTGCTCGGCAAACCAAGCGATCCCGAAACCCAGCCGGTCCGCCTGGCGCACCTGCTCGATATGCTCCTCGAAGACGCGCTGCGGCGGCGTGCCCCGTTCCCGGTAGCCCATCAGGCCGAAATAGCCGAAGTCCATCGCTCACCTCCCTCGCCTGTCCGGCCGGGAGCATAGCAGCCGTCAGGCGAGGCGGAAGCGCATGCCCCCGAGCGCGATAGCCCCGTCCTCGACTGCCAGCCCCGCGGCCCGCGCATTGGCGAAGGCGGCGTCCGGGTCCTCGCCTCTGAGGTCCAGCCCCGCCAGCCCTTCGCCGCGCCCGTCCCGGGCCTCGACGAAGCGCAATACGGCATTGTCGAACGGCATTATCGCGGCGCCCCGGTCGTCCCGCCCGAGCGGGATTTCGGCAATGTCGCTCCAGCGCCGGGCCAGCCGCTCCGGGTCCGGGCTCTGCAGCTCGGCCGCCAGGATCGCGGACACGACGCCCGTGCGGACATGCGGCTTCCAGTCCGGCCCGGCCGGGTGCCACGGCCCGTCCTCCGCCTCGCCGCCCTGCTGGCAGTCGATCTCGAAGAAGGCCCCGCCGGTGTCCTTCGGATGAAGCTGCATGCCCTGGAAACCGTATTGCTCCAGCGGGTTGGCGATGCGCACGCCGAGCTCCGCGACGCGCCGGCGGCGCGCTTGCAGGTCGGGGCATTGCGTGATGACCATGTAGCCGCCGTCGCCGCCGCGCCGGTCGAGATAGCGCCCCGCCGCGGTTCCCGGCCCGGTCGGCGCGACGACCTCCAGAAACTGGTTTCCGACCGGCAGCAGCGCATTCACCAGCCCGTAGGCCGCGACCGCATCGTCCACATGGCAGACCTCCAGACCGAAGACGCGCTTCAGGCCGGCGACAACGGGCTCAAGGTCATGCGCGACGAGACAGATCTGCCTGAGGCGCAGGCGCATGGACGGTTCCTCTCCCTTCGACCGCCTCACTCTGCCGCGCCGATGCGCCGCCCGGCAAGCGGATTGACTTCGCCGGCGCTGCCGCCCGATATTCCGCGAATCCGCTTTTCGCTGCACGCCCCCTGTATGCGGGCGAGGAGACAACCTGCCCATGCCGACCCCCATGCCCCTGGAGGGCGTCAAGGTCTTCGACGCCACCCAGGGCGTCGCCGGCCCGCACAGCACCATGCTGCTGGCCCAGCACGGCGCGGAAGTGACCAAGCTGGAGCCGCTCGACGGCGACTGGGGGCGCACGCTCGGCAAGGTCTATGGCGACCAGTGCGCCCATTCCGTCGTGTTCAACCGCGGCAAGAAATCGCTCGCCATGGACATGAAGAACGAGGCCGCGCAGAAGGTCGCCTTCAAGCTCGCCTCGGAGGCGGACGTCGTGGTCGAGAGCTTCCGCCCCGGCGTCATGGCGCGTTTCGGCATCGGCTACGAGCAGGTGAAGGCCGCCAATCCGGAAGTGATCTACCTCTCGGTCACCGGCTTCGGCCAGGACGGCCCCTACAACCGCCTGCCGGTGACGGATTCCGTGATCCAGGCGTTTTCGGGCTGGATGTCGATCAACCGCGACGCTGCCGGCACGCCGCAGCGCATCGGCATGATCGCCATCGACGTGATGACCGGCCTTTACGCCTACCAGGCGATTTCCTCGGCTCTCCTGCGCAAGTTCCGTTTCGGCAAGGGCGCCTATATCGACTGCTCGCTGATGCAGGCGGCGGCGGCGTTCCAGTCCGCCAAGGTGATGGAGCATTACCTGGAAGGCGGCGCGCCGCAGGTGCTCTATGTGCCGGTCGGCACCATGCAGACCGCCGACGGCTACATCAACATCACCGCCATGCGCGAGCGCCACTATGTCTCGCTCTGCAAGGTGCTGGGGCGCGAGGACCTCGCCGACGACCCGCGCTACAACTCCCGCGAGAAGCGCATCGAGCGCGAGGCGGAACTGATGCCGGTCATCCGCGAGGCGTTCCTGAAGCGCACGACGGCCGAATGGGTCGAAGCGCTGACCGGGGAAGGCGTG